>JAKZUY010000329.1:0-4085 GCA_047516345.1 Dehalococcoidia bacterium
CTGGCGACGAGACAGGAGGTGAAGCAAAAGAGTCTAGCCGAACGGAGGTTGGCAAATCTGAGAACTGCCTGAGCCGGTTAGCGTCCAAGTTGCACGCTTTAAAGGCTCCCCTTTTGTCCCACTTGTTTTGACGACGTACAGTTGGACTCCCGGTGAGTAGAGCTACGAATCTGATATCGGGATTGCGATGGCAAGGGCGGATAGGCTATGGCCACGGACTTGCATCTCTCTACATACCGGCCGCGGACGCGAGCTCAGCCCTCTCTCAGCGTCTGACCTTGCGCCTGGCCGTCCTACCCCCGCCCACGGACCTATCGTCTGACGACTTCGTCACGTCGGGGAAAAGGGCAGTTGCCGTGACGGACGACAGCCCCGAGTGGCGCAACCGGCCGCTGGTGAACACGGCCACTGGAACGCTGACCCAGGCCGGCCAAGAGTACCTCAGTATGGTCATGCCGGGCTTTCACACATATTTGCCAAATCTGCTGGGGTCCGGGGTAACCGTTCCCAGCCACGCCGAGACCGACTACGACAACGAGGCGTGGGACACCGGCACGCTGTGGCAAAATACCCAGCTCGGCGAGGCCATATCTTCGCTTCAGGACTCCACGAAAGTTCCGGGAGTGATGGTCGCTGGACTCATCGTGACGGCGATAGGTCTGGCCGTATCGGTATGGGCGGTGCGGGCGACGGGGAGCACCCTCGTGATCTTGCCCATCATGGGGCTGGTCGTGTCGGCCACCGCCCTGTCCGGGCTCATACCCATCGGCATACCCCTCTTTCTGGGCTTCGCCTCTATGCTGGTCATCGTGTTCGTCCTGTTCCTGCGGAGACACCCTGGGTGAACAAAGGCACCTGGATACTTCTGACGATCCCGCTCCTGGCTCTAGTCGTGGCCGTCATGGGAGCCTACGTCGATAGGATCACCTGGGCCATGACGGACAGCGCCTCGATCGTAGCCGGGGAGATCCAGCCCGGGACCCAGCTCGGACAGAGGCTGACCTGGCATGGCGACCGATGGGCTCCGACTCTGATCGTCTGGGCAGGCATCTCCAGCGCCTCGGACGCAGACCCTCAAGCCGGCGACTACTTCTCGTACGAGGCAACGCCCCGCGTGAAATTGACCGTAGAGGCTAACCGGGCTGCGACCGCAGGCGAATACTTCGTGTTCGACATACCGGCCGGTTACCAGGTTATCGAAGCGAACGATCAGGACGGCGCCGCGGTGACGCTGACCCGCAGCGAGCAGCGCTGGTATGTCACCCTTGCGGACGGCACCCCGGCGTTTTCGTTGCTCATTGAGCGCGAAACATAATGAGTACTTCTGTTGCATTGCCGACCACACCTCGACGTCACCCAGGTAGGCCCACGAGCGCCGAAATTGCCCGTCGCCGCTCCGTGGCGAAACAGCGCGCAAGCGGACATGTTGCACGACGCTCCACGATCCCCGACTTCCTCACTCCCTCGCAGGTCCAGGTGCTTATCGGCGCAGCCCCTTGCGTGGACGCCGAGCTCCTGATGCTGATCCAGTTCCGCGCCGGCCTGCGGATCTCGGAGGCCCTCTCACTGACCGTCTCCGACCTTCGCGCGGAGGATACCCCGCCTGTCCTGATCGTTCGCCAGGGCAAGGGCGGCAAGGATAGGGTCGTGCCCATACACCCGGAGCTGGGGGCCGCGCTGTCCTCTCACATGCGCTATCGGGGCAACGGACGGCTCGTCTCGGCAGCTCGCACCACCGCATGGAGGTGGTACAAGGAGGCTCAGTCCAGCGCGGACATCGACGGTCGTATCTCGACCCACACGCTTCGACACTCGGCCGCGCGCCACTGGCTGCAATCTGGGGTGCCTATCAACGTCGTATCCCTGTGGCTGGGGCATGCGTCGAGCCAGCCAACCCTCATCTACCTCCAGATCCTGGCCGATCCCGGCAACTACATGGCACAGGTCCCCTAGGAGAAAGCCAAAATGCCCAAAGCTAAGGCGCCCAACACCCGCCTGCGGCGGCTGCTCCAGGAGCCTACGGAGCACTTCACAATGGGCAAGTACCGTGTCAAATTCTGGCCGTCGCCGCGGGGCCACTATGCTTTCGTCCACGACAAGAACGACCCCGACGACGATAATCCCCTCGCTACCATCCCGACTGATAAGAGCGGGAGGATTCCCAAGGACGCCGCCATTCTGCGATTGATGGAGGTATCCGAAGGTGACCGCAAGGGACGGACCCGCAACGTGATGGTGGACATAGCCGTCCAGGCCCAGAACATCGCCAAGGCCAAGCCGAAAACCGAGGCGGGAAGGCTGGAGCAGTATCTGTGGTGGATGCGCCCAAACGAGTCGGACATCGACAAGATCGACACGCCCGACGCTGACTGGACGCTGCCTAAGACAGCTGGAAGGGGCCGGACAGCCGTGGTGGTAATCGGGACCAAAAAGGAACGCGATGCGGTCCAGAAGGTCATCAACCGTTCCTTCACCAACCACGAACGCCGGCTAATGCATGGCCTGGTCATCAGGGTCCAACGCTCTGCCGGCCGTGGGATAGCAGGGTACTACCGTAAGGCCGAAGGCCTAGCGAACTACGACGAGATCGTCATCGCCAAGCCCTATCTATTCCACGATCCCGACAAGACCGGGCCGCGCGCCGGAGACCCAGTCTATGACGATACGGCTATCCATGAGCTGATCCACTTCCTCAGAGCCCGCGATCCAAAGCGGACCGGCTTGACAGCCAGTCCCCCTCGAGTCGGCGTCGGCGACGATCGCGACATCCAAGAGGCACTCGCCGACGCAGAGACCGTGGCCCGCATGAAGATGGCGCCGTGGCGCCGCACCGCTGGGTACTATCGCCTCATCAAAGGCGACGATCCACACATAGCAGCGACCCACGATCGACAGATCCTCGCAAACGTGCGTAAGGACGGCGTTCCGAAGCACGACTCCAGCCGGGTGGTCGACGCCGGCCGTCGAGTCTCAAAGGGCACCGACGTAGCCACCGCCGCCAGGGATGAGGACATCCCTTCCGCCGACCTTCACAAGATGTGGACGGGCTCTAAGGGCCTCCGCGCGGCCAAGACGACCGACAGGATGTTTCCCAACCTTCGCATCTCAAAGGCGAACATCCAGGGCCGAGGTGAAGCGATAGACACCTACTGGCGCCTCAAGGGGCGCACTGGCGGCAAGTCTCAGACCTTCCACACTCATATCTTCGCCCCCAGGGGCAACCCGGACCCGAAGGCCCTACGCCAGATCGCATCGCCCATGAAGGGGCTGCTGGTCGAGTTCCGGGACGGCAGACCCGTCAAGGTATCGACAGGCCACTCAGTCCCGGAAAGGGCGATGCTTAAGGGGGCGCCGCCACTCGGCCGCTAGCTGAGTGTCAAGGCTCTGCTCTCTGTCAGTCGTGGACACTCGGGCGTAGATGGCGACTTTCATCAGCGCTCGTGCTCCAGCAGCCGGACGTTACCTCCGCTGCCTAACATCCTCGACCCCTTCATCTTGCCAGCCGCTCGCTTGCCAGGCGGTTCATGCTGACGCCCGCCTCAGCTGCGTCCATTAACAGCGCTCTGTGCGTCTCCGGCGGTACCCGTATCGTGAGAGTGCCGCTGTAGTGTCGAGTAGATAAAGGCTCCGGGACCGACGCTCCTTCCTTGCACAGGTCATCCACGCAGAAGGCCACCAGGTCACGAATACCTGCAAAAGCCTTCTCTGGGGTGTCATCCAGGTGACTAAGCAACCCGAACTCGGCGCACAGCCCAATGTACTCCCCATCCTCCTCAGACCAGATGACACGATAGGTATAGCGGTCAGTCATTCCATCCCCTCCATCTTTTCTATGGACTTGAGTACCTGGCGGACCTGGTAATTCTTAGCCATCCCACTCCTACCAGGCTGGATATTGACTCTAGGTTCACCTTGCCACGGTGTGCGGTAGACCAAGTGACTTCCACGTTGTCGCGGCTCCCCAAAATACCGGTCGCAGAGGCTTCGGAGGTCTGCAAACCGCACGCTCCGAGGGTTCCGCCTAGCGTTTTCTAACTCCTTGTCCACATATCAATGATAGCATTAATGTAGTCAGATATCAAGGG
>JAKZUY010000330.1:0-3321 GCA_047516345.1 Dehalococcoidia bacterium
GTCTTGATCTCGTCGAAACCGCGCATTCGCGACGGATCGAGCCCCAGCAGAGGCGCTCCCACCGAGGTCATACCGTTGCCGGAATTTAAGATGGGCAGATCAATTCGTATCTGCGGCATGGCCCCGTCTACCCGGCTGTCGCCATCAACCGACGCCAGCACGGCGCCCGACTGTTCGACGGTCAGGAATTCGTCACCGAACCCGGCGAAGGTTGGCGACTCCACGACGATGTCGGTAGCGCCCAGCGAATCGAGCGCGCCGTTTCGGATCAGGGAACTGACCGTGTCGCCGAGCGCGAGGGCCGACGTGATGATGGCCGTGCTAAGCATCAGCCCGACGATGATCAACACGGTCTGAGCCCGGCGCCTGGGGATGTTGCGCAAGCCCAGCTTTAACAGGACTGGATTGCGGCGCGCGAAGAACGCCAGGATTGCCAAGAAGACCAGAAGGACGGCGACCACACCGACGGTCAGGCCGCCCATCGGTACTCCGAACAGGTTTTCCATAGTGCGCTAACTCGCCCCGTTCTTGCCGTCGTGTTCGATCTGCCCGTCACGCATGCGCACAATGCGCCCGGCCCTTTCGCCCACCTCCTGCGTGTGGGTCACGATCACGAAAGTCTGGTCATTTTCTTCGTTGAGGCGGCAAAGCAGGTTCATAACGTCGTTGGCGTTTTCGCTGTCCAGATTGCCGGTCGGCTCGTCAGCCCACACAATGGAGGGCTCGTTCACAAGCGCACGTGCGATGGTCACCCGCTGCTGCTGCCCGCCGGAGAGCTCGCTCGGCTTGTGATCCGCCCAATCCACCATGCCGACTTCAGCGAGCCGCTCCCTGGCGATCTCCCGGGCGCGCCCCGGCTTCTGTCCCGAAATGAGAAGTGGCATCTCGACGTTTTCGAGGGCGCTGAGCACCGGCAGCAGGTTGTAGAGCTGGAAAATGAACCCCATCGACCGCGCCCGATACTCGCTCAGGGCGTCGTCGGGTAGTTCGGCGAGGGTCTGGCCGGCGATGGACACGCGGCCGGAGTCGAGGATATCGAGGCCGGACATGCAGTTGAGGAGCGTGGTTTTTCCGGAACCGGACGGCCCCATCACCGCAACCATCTCGCCCCGCATCACCTGCATGTCCACCCCCTGCAACGCGTTCACGGAGAGGGTGCGTGACTTATACGTCTTGACTAGCTTCTCGGCGACGATTATCGGTGCCTGATCCAAACGTATCTCTCCAACTTTCGCTAACGGCGCGACAGCCTCATTTCGACCGCGCATCCGGTCGATTGTAAACCCGAACTATCAAGAAATCGTCCGCATATGTCACACCCTGCGCCCGGCCCAATCCTCCCGGCTGCGGCCTGCGGCACATGGCCGCAACCCACCTACCGCGAACGCGCGAATGCCCGCTGCCTTGAGGGCCACCGCGCGCAGTGAAAAGGCACAACGAATTCACCCACAGGCCCATGCTCTTCCCCGTCGCAGGGTACATCCGGTCCGCGCACCTGGCCATCAGCGCAGGCCACTAGCGCCTCTGCCCGGCAGACTCCTCAGCTTCGCGGCTGAATTGCTAGTTATCCTGCATTCCGGGCAACGAGCATCAGGGCAACATAAATGTTGACAACAACATATGTGTTGTGCAAGATAGAGGAAAGTTGAACTCAGGAGACGTCCGACGCTGGCTGAGAAAGCGTGACTGCACGTTCCATACGCACAAGGGCGGCAGCGGACATCTCACCGTCCGGCGTGGAAACCGCACGACCCAGTTGCCGATGCACGGCGGCCGGAAGGAGTTGGGACGGGGGCTCGTTGCGAAGATCAAGAAAGATTTGGGGTTGGACTAATGCTCTCATATCCGATACTACTCGAAGACGATGACGGCGCCGTGTTGGCGACCTCTCCTGACTTCCCGGAGTTGACGACCTTTGGGGATGACCGGGAAGAGGCCATCGCCCGCTCCGTCCATGCGCTCGAAGAGGCGATAGCGGCCCGCATACACGACCGAAAGGACATTCCCCGACCGTCACAGGGCACGGCCTATGCCATTCTGCCGACTCTCACTTCCGTAAAGGTGATGTTGTATCAGGGCATGAGGGATCAGGGCATTGGTAAGGCAGAGTTGGCTCGCCGCCTGGGGTGGCATCTTCCGCAGGTGGACCGCGTCCTGGACGTTCAGCACCGCTCGCGGTTGGACCTAATGGATGCCGCCCTGGGCGCCATTGGACAGCGGTTGCACGTGAGCGCCTATACCTCGCCGCGCCGGATGGCCGCAGTTGTTGGAGAAGAAAAGGGCGGCTCGAAATACCCTCGACAACCCGCGCCGGGTCGCAATCATGGGCATGGACAGTAACGGTCTTTCACCCTTGGTCTGCGGGAACCGGACAGTCGCAGGGCTGGTCTGGAGGGACTCCGATATCCTATTTCCGACGCAGACTATAAAGACGCCGTGATCGACTGATTCGCGGCCATTAAAACAGTGCCAGGAACAGCAGATGAAGCAGGAATTCGGGACTAAGCAAGTCGAATCGCAACCCTTTGTCGGTATCCGCACTATGGCCACGATGGACAAGATCGGGGAAGTCATGGGGCCCATGTTCGGGGAGGTGTACGGGCACATCCAACAGAGCGGGCAGGCACCGGCCGGTATGCCCTTTGCGATCTATCACTCGATGGACGGCAACACCGTCGACCTCGAATGCGGAATGCCAGTAGCCTCGCCAATGGCCGGTACGGGCCGCATCCGGACAGGCGAGCTTCCCGCCGGAACCGTAGCGACAGTCACCCATATGGGGCCGTACGACGCCCTCCGGCAGACGTGGTCCGCGCTGACGGAATGGATGGGGTCGCAGGGCCTCCAACCCGCCGGAGCGCCCTGGGAGGTCTACGTAACCGACCCCGGCAAAGTGGCCGACCAGTCGAAATGGCGCACCGACATCTTCTTCCCGGTTCGCTGAAGGGGGGCGAAGGGGGCCGCGGTTCTGTCTCTCCCGGAAGACGGGATGCGGTGAGCGAGCCTTGAGACGCTACGGGCCGTCGAACGCAGCCTGGTAGTCGAGAAAACCGCCGCCTGAAGATACAGACAGCGACGAGGCGGACCTGCGACTGTTACGTACGCGGCCGCCTGTAACCCCGTACGATCGACTCATCGTCCGCGGCCGCCATACGCGACACGAGATGCCAGGCTTGGGGACAAGTCACGGACTACCACTAGGAGGAAGGCCATGAAGACCCCCGAACCGATCCATCCAGGGGAGCATCTGGCGGAGATCATGAACGAATTGGGAATCACCCAATACCGTCTGGCGAAGACGATCGGTGTGCCCCCGATACG
>JAKZUY010000331.1:0-7460 GCA_047516345.1 Dehalococcoidia bacterium
GGGTCGGGGATGACGGGGGGTAGGTCGGGGATGACGAGGATTGTGTATGAACGGTTTAGATTCTTCGACTTCGCTCAGAATGACAATTTGGCGCTCAGGGTGACATGAGTGAGGGCCCAGGGTGACATGTGTGAGAGGTTAGGGTGACATGTGTGAGGGCTCAGGGTGACATGTGTGAGGGCTCAGGCGACATGTTTGAGGGCTCGGAATGCGAAGGGGCTGGGCTGAGGTCCCTTCCTGTCACCGTAAGCAATGCCGAAGGGTCTGGGGTCTTAGGGGGGTGCGGCACGTCGCCGAGGTCCCCGATCGGGGTCGGGGATGACGGGGCGCAGGTCGGGGATGACGAGGAGTGTGTATGAGCGGCTTAGATTCCTCGGCTTCGCTCGGAATGACATATGGGCGCTCGGGATGACATGTGGGCGCTCGGCATGACAATTTGGCGCTCGGGATGACATGTGGGTGCTCGGAACGACATTTGGGTGTTCAGAACGACACTTGGGCGCTCAGAATCACTCTGGCCTTGCGAAGGCCGCACGAGGTGATGAAAATGGGGTCGGGGATGACGAAGGTGGGTAGGTCGGGGATGACGGGTGACCTCTGGACGGGGAAAGGTTCAGGATAGGGGTACAGGCGGGTTTCGGAGGTTGATCGCCATGCGGCGATTGCAACACCCGAACACCTGTGCTAATGTCTATTGCGTCAATGCGCCGCCCGAAACGGGGCGGAGCATGTCCCCGAAAGCTGATAGTTGGGAGTAACTAGATGAAGCGCACGTCCACCAAAACGGTCACGAGTGTGAACGGCGACGCGAGCGACCGCGAGAATACCCTCGAACTGGCGCTGGCGCAGATCGAAAAGGCCTTCGGAAGAGGCGCCGTAATGCTCATGAGCGAGGCCGAGGCGCTTGACCGCAGCGTAGACACCATCTCGACCGGCTCCATTGCCCTCGACCTCGCACTAGGGGTAGGCGGGCTGCCCCGCGGACGGATCGTCGAAATCTTTGGCACAGAGTCGGCTGGCAAGTCGACCCTCGCGCTGCATGTCATCGCAGAGGCGCAGAAAAAAAACGGCACGGCAGCCTACATCGACGTCGAAAACGCCCTCGACCCTACGTATGCGAAGGCCCTGGGCGTTCAGATAGACAAACTCCTCATTTCGCAGCCCGACTCTGCAGAGCAGGCGCTCGAAATCACCGACTACCTCGTACGCAGCGGCGCTCTCGACATCATCGTGATCGACAGCGTGGCCGCGCTTGTACCAAAGGCCGAACTCGAGGGCGAGATGGGCGACGTACACATGGGTCTGCAGGCCCGCCTAATGTCGCAGGCCCTGCGCAAATTGAGCGGATCGATTAACAAGACGAGCACCATCGTCATATTCATCAACCAGCTGCGAGAAAAGGTGGGGGTCATCTTCGGCAATCCTGAGGTGACGCCAGGCGGCAGGGCGCTCAAGTTCTACTCGTCGGTTCGCGTAGACCTGCGCCGCGCCGAATCCATAAAGGTCGGGAACGACATCATCGGCAACAGGGTGCGGGCGCGTGTTGTGAAGAACAAGGTGGCCCCGCCTTTCAAAAAGGTGGAGATGGAGATCATATACAACGAGGGGATCAGCAAGGAGGGCGAGCTGCTCGACCTCGGCGTCGAACGCGGCATACTCACCAAGCGGGGCTCGTTTTTCTCTTTCGGCGAAACGCGCATCGGACAGGGGCGGGAGGCTTCCCGACAGTTCCTCAAGCTCAACACCGACATCCGGGACGAGATCGAAGCGTCAATCCGCGAGTCGTCCTAGCACAGGACATCCGGGCGGGCGGGCCGCCGCACCGCCCGTCGCCGCTCGAACGGCAACGAGCAAACGCGCCGTGTGGCGCGTTTGCGTCGCGAGATAAACTTTTCCTTTAGAAAACGGGTTGTGAACCCGCGGGCCCGATGGCCCGCGGCCCCCGACAAGAGGAAAAGACGTGGCTCTCTCAATCGTCATCATTGTCCTGGCCCTTGCCGGCAGTGCATTTATCAGCGCGTCCGAGTCCAGTCTCGTCGCGGTCAATCGGCTGCGTATCCGGCGTCTGGCGGCAGAGGGCAATCGTCGCGCCGCGGCGGTCGCGAGCATCCTCGGCGAGCACGAGAAGTTCTTCGGATCGATCCTGCTCACCGGCAACATCCTGAACATCCTCATCGCATCAGTCGGAACTGCCCTCGCCATCAGGATCGGCGGCGACTCCGGCGCCGCGATCGGAGTGGCTACCGCGATAATTACCGTGCTGATCGTCGTTTTCGGCGAACTCACCCCAAAGTCGCTCGCCACGCTGGCCGCAGAACGATGGTCGCTCACCGTGGCCCCGGCGGTGCGGGCCCTGATGACTATCATCGGCCCGTTCGTCTACACGTTCACGCTCATCCCGCGCGGCATCACTCACCTCCTCGGCGGACGGCAAGCGCTTCAGACCCCGAGCGTCACCGAGGGCGAACTGCGCATGCTCATCGACATGGGCGAGTCGGAAGGAACCGTCGAGACCGCACAAAGCGACATGTTGGAGAAGATTTTCCGGTTCGGCGAGACGGAGGTGAGGGAGGTGATGACTCCCCGCCCCGACATCGTTTGGGTCAACGCCGATACACGTTTCAGCGAATTCCTGGAAATCTATCGCGACCGCCCGCACACGCGCTTTCCCGTATTCGATGAGGACGAGGACGACGTGGTCGGGGTGCTGTCGGTGAAAGACGCAATGGCGTCACTGGCCGGCGGCGAACTCGACCTGGAACAGCCGGTTGCCAGAATGATGCGCACGGCCCTGTTCGTGCCCGAGACGAAACGGCTCGATGACCTGTTCGACATGCTTCAGCAGACCGGCCACAAGATGGCTTTCGCCGTCGATGAATTCGGCGGCGTCGCGGGCATCATCACCCTCACCCGCATAGTAGAACAGATCGTCGGGAGGACCGGTGAGGAGGGAAGGAAGCCGGAGGAACGCATTGTCACGGTCAGTGAAAACACCTTCGTCGTCGATGGGGGTATGTCGGTAGACGAGGTGAACGATGAGCTTGAACTCGGAATTCCTGAGGGTGACTACGACACCATCGCGGGATTCGTCATCGACCTGCTGCAGCACATTCCTGAGAGCGGCGAGAGGTTGCGGTATAACGACCTGCGCATTCAGGTGATGGAGATGGAAGGCAGGAAGATCTCCCGCATCACGGTAAGACGCGGGCCGCGGGTGCTGGAGCAGTCCGAAGCCTTATGACCATGCACGCTGCGACTCCGCGATTCGTGGATGCGGTGGAGGCCGGCTTGCGGCGAGCCAGCGTCGACTTCGACCGGCCGTTGCTAATCGCATTTTCAGGCGGGCCGGACTCGTCGGCGCTACTGCTCGCCTGCGTCACGCTGAGAGACAGCCGGGGGCTGGAGATCGCCGCCGCCCACTTCAACCACCGTCTGCGCGGCGCCGAGTCGGACAGGGACGCTGCCCGCGCCGAGTCCGTTTGCCGTCGATTCGGCGTCGAATGCCTGTCCGGATCGGGGCATACCCTCGTGCACTCACGACAGACCGGCCGCTCGCTCGAGTCGGCAGCCCGCCAACTCAGGTACGCCTTCCTGGCCGATGCGGTCATGGCAAGAGGCGCACAGGCTGTGGCAACCGGCCACACGATGGACGACCAGGCTGAGACGGTACTGCTCAACATCACGCGGGGCGCCGGTCTGCGCGGTTTGGCGGCGATGCGCAGCGCGGCCGACCTGCCTATCGAAGGCCATGCGAATCCTCTGCGCGTTGTCCGGCCCATGCTGGCGCTGCGGAAGAGCGACGCGGCCGGATTCTGCCTTCAGCGCGGGCTGACACCGCTGGTGGACCAGACGAATGACGACACCCGATTCCCTCGGAATAAGTTGAGGCGGGACATCATCCCCGGCCTCGAGTCGATCAATCCCGCCGTCACGGAAGCGATCTGCCGGCTCGCCCAAACCGCCCGCGACGACTTCGAAGTGATCGATGCCGTCTCCGCCAAGGCGTTCAGCGACGCGGTCACGCTCAACGATGGCGCCGCCGACATCTCCAAAGAGGCGTTACGCAACCTTCCAACCGCGGTAGTCCGCCGGGTCCTTATGGCAGCGTATGAGTCGGTCGCGGGGACGCTCGCTGGGCTTGAATCGGCGCACCTTGAGGCCATGGCCGGCGCGGCGCGCGGGAATGCGGGCGCGACAGTCGACTTGACCGGAGGCGTGACGATGATTGCCGACCGCCATACTGCCAGACTGGCGGTCCGAGGCGATCACGATCACGACTGTCCGTACCCGTCAATCGTGCCCGAACAGCCCCTCACCGTGCCCGGCGAACTCGACCTTGCCGATGGGTTCAGACTCGTGGCCGAGATACGACCCGGCGCAACGCCTGAGCCGGGACGAAGATGGATGGCGACACTGGATCCCGCCATCCTCGACGGCGCCCTCATGGTCAGATCGCGCAGGCCCGGCGACCGTTTTCATCCGCTCGGCATGCCCGGCCCGGTCAAACTACAGGACTTCTTTGTCAACTCAGGCGTGCCCCGCAGATGGCGGGACAGGGTGCCGCTCGTAGAGTCGGCGGCCGGAATTGCTTGGGTAGCGGGTCATCGCCCCGCCGAGTGGGCGCGGCTTGGCCCGGCGGCGGACCGTGCCCTGCGGCTGGAGTTGGCGGGGCCCGGCTAGAGCACCCTCACGAGCCGCAGGTTGTCAGAGACGCCCGGCACGCGTCCCCGCTTCGCGACCGGATTGCCGCTGATCTCCTTGATGTCCGCGGTGATCTCGATCGGAGGCGCGCCGGCGATGTACTGGCCGACCACGAAAACGTTCACTGGCGATTCCGTCTCGACAAATTCGCTAATCCGTTCGGGTGTCATGCCTCCGCTCACATACATATCCACGTGCCTGAACCCTCCCTGGTTGAGCCGCTCACGGACTTCGTAGACCAGATCCGGTGTCACACCCCCCCGCTCCGCGGGCGTATCGAGTAGCACACCCCGCAACCGCTCCCGCAGGGCGCGGGCCACAGCCAGGGACTCTTCCCCCTCATCCTTGAACGTGTCTACAAGTGCCACCCTCGGCACTTCAGGAGGCATATGACGGTCGAATGACATCGTCGCCCTCACAGTGTCCCCTATGAGGAGAACAAATGCATGAGGCATCGTGCCCCACGGCGTCAGGCCCGCCAGACGACCGCCCTGGAGCGACGAACACGACACGCATCCGCCCACGACGGCCGAGTAGTCCATGATGCCGCTGACCGACGGGTGCACGCGCCTCGCGCCGAACGACACGACCGGTATGCCCTGGGCCGCTTCGACGCAAGCTCGGGCCGCGGTCGCCCATCCAGATCCGGCGGCGAGGGTGCCGGCCACGGCAGTCTCGTACAGTCCAAACGCGGCGTAGGGCGCACGGATGCGCAGACAGACCTCGCCGGCCTCCACAGTGGCGCCCTCTTGCAGCGCCCACACTTCCCGCCCGGTTTCCGGCAGGACACGGCTGAGGAGCGGTATCACCTCGCCGATGCCGGCGAACACGCAGTCCCGCCCGGCAGTGAACTCCATGACCACGTCGGGGTTGATGGCCTCGAGGCGCAGGATCGTGAGCGTCCGGTGGAGGTATATGTCGGCGGTATCGCCAACCAGGACCGTGCGTGCAATTTCAAACTCGCGTGTCGTCATCGGGGTCTTTCAGTACTACTTGGCTTTACCGGCAAACATTGTTAACTGCGACTGTCCTGATCGCCAACTCTAACGACGCGCCGAGTCGGGGGTCAAGGGCTAACGTCCGGCCGCGGCAGGCCGCCGAATCTGAGGCGGAGCAGACCCTTGACGTCTTCCAGAGCGGTGGAGACGACTTTTACGCGTGTGTCCGGATCGTCCTGCCAGTGGACGGGAATCTCCTTGATACGGTGGCCGGAGTTCTCCGCGATCAGCAGGAGTTCGGTGTCGAAAAACCAGTGGTTGTTTTTGACGAGCGGCGTAAGGGCCATCGCCGCGGAGGCCGAGATCGCTTTGAAGCCGCACTGAGCGTCCTTGAAGCCGGTCAGGAACATCGACCGGAACAACAGACTGTAGCCCCGCGACGTTATCTCGCGCGTTACGCTGCGGCCTTCCACAACCGATTCAGGCAGCAACCGAGAGCCGATGGCGATATCGTATCCCTGCTCCGCCACCGCGGAAACGAGGTCGGGCAGGTGTTGCAAACCAGTGGACAGGTCCACGTCCATGTAGCACCGCACGTCCGCGTCGCTTTTCTGCCATGCCCGCTTGAGGGCCCGGCCGCGGCCGCGTTGTTCCAGCCTGATGACGCGCACCCGTTCATCTGCATCAGCCAATTCGCGGGCCACATCCGGCGTGCGGTCAGTAGAACCGTTGTCCGCGACGGTGAACTTCCAATCGCGCCCGGGATAGTCGTCGACGAACCCACCAAGCGTGGAGATGCAACGCGGCAGTGAATGCTCTTCATTCAGCACCGGAATCACGATGTCGACGGTAGTGTTCATGTCATCTGGTCGGGGATGTGTCGGATGAGGCCCCGCGTGGCTCACAAATTCCGGCTTTCGTGTCACAACTCCTGTGGCCTGCGTGTCAGTGCAGGAAGTGGCGGGCGCCGGTATGTACCATGGCCAGCCCGAGCCGGTCGGCCGCTGCGGTCACCTCATCGTCACGGATCGAGCCGCCGGGATGCGCAATGGCCGTCACGCCAGCCTCGGCCGCCCTCTCCACGCCGTCCGGAAACGGAAAATAGGCGTCGGAGGCCAACGCCCCGCCGACCGCCCGATCACCCGCGGCCCGTGCCGCGATCTCCACGCTGTTGACGCGGTTGGGCTGACCGGCCCCCATGCCGGCAATGGACCGGTCTTTTGCGATGACGATGGCATTGGACCGGACGTACCTGCACGCCTGCCAGGCGAACTCGAGATCGGCCTGTTCATCGGCGGAGGGCCTGCGTGACGTGACGACATGCCACGTCGCGGGATCGTCGGCCGCGTCGTCCGGGGTCTGAACCAGTGCGCCGCCCGATATCGTTCTGACTTCGATCTGGGAAGCGGACGACTGCGCCACCCTCAGCACCCGCGTCCGCTTACGGCGTTTCAGCGCTTCGAGCGCGTCCGATTCATAGTCCGGAGCGACTATGACGTCGAACAGGACCCCTTTCATAGCGGACACGGTGGGCATGGTAACAATGGAGTTGAATCCGACGATGCCGCCGTACGCCGACACAGGGTCTCCGGCCAGAGCCAGCCGGTACGCCTCGTCCTGGCGCTCGTGTAATGCCAGGCCGCAGGGGTTGGCGTGCTTGACGATCGCTACGGCGTGATGCGGGAACCCGGTTGCCGCCCGCCACGCTGCGTCGGCGTCGAAGTAGTTCAGGTACGACATGCCGATGCCGTGGAGCTGTTCGGCGTTGGCGATGCCGCCAACCTCGCCGGGCAATGAGTACACGCCACCGGCCTGATGCGG
>JAKZUY010000332.1:0-2969 GCA_047516345.1 Dehalococcoidia bacterium
TCGAGGTACCCCGGACTCGGTGCCCCGCCGGACTCCCGGCGAGTGGGACGCCACTTATTGGGAGGGGAAACACCTGCTAATGAACCTGCTGGACATCGAGGTGCCGATGATAAGCGCCATCAACGGGCCGGCGCTGCGGCATTCGGAGTTGCCCTTGATGTGCGACATCGTACTGGCTGCTGAGGAGGTGGAGTTTCAGGACTCGGGCCACTTCGTCAACGGCCTGATTCCCGGCGATGGGATGCACATAATTTATCCGCTGCTGCTAGGGCTGAATCGCGGCCGATACTTCCTGCTGACGGGTCAGTCCCTGGACTCGCAACAAGCACTGGAGTTGGGGCTGGTCAACGAGGTGATGCCCCGGGACCGTTTGTTGGAACGGGCCTGGGAACTGGCCGAGCAACTGGCCCGACAGTCTCCGCTGGTGTTGCGCTACAGCCGAGTGCTGCTGACTCAGAACTTGAAGCGGCAGATTCACGACCTCTTGGGCTACGGGCTGGCTTTAGAGGGAATGGGGTCGGCCCAGTCGCGGCTGGATTTGGGGTGACCGAGTGAATGGCCCCGGTCGTTAAGGATGCGGCCCGGCGGCCCGACTGAAAATCAGCCCACAGGAACCGGATGGGTAGTTCCGAAAACTTGGAAAGTCATGGTTCGCATGGCTTGCTGTAACGGCCTGGGGGAGATGCCCGCTACCCCTCATACCAACGCGGTCAGCCGATGACTTCCGAACCGGTGCCGGAGTTGGGCCAACTCTCTAATACGGGCCCGCACCTCCGGTTCATCAGTTGCGCACTTACCCTGGTACCGGTACGTCTTGCGTTCTATGCCCGCCTGAGCGACCTTCCCGCAAAAGTAATACCACAGCTAATGAGAGGTTCCGGCCTAAGGATACTCTGTACAAGTCATTTGTAAGGAAACTCTGAATAAGCCATTAAACGCCAGCGCCTTCACCCCGTCGTTCCTGCGAAGGCAGGAATCTCTGTCCACAACGTTTTAGGTTCCTGCCTTCGCACGAACGACGGGTAGGGGTAAATACCCTGGTCACGACTTTTTCAGAGGTTCCCTAAATCCCGCTTGTGGTCTGGCGGAGGCAGGTATCTCAATTAGCTGAGGGCCGGTCCCGTTTGTGGTCCACGCGCCGGACGTTCTCATCCGATTTATAGCGTGTCTCTGGCGCCGACGCTTGGTCTCGGTAAACATTTCCCCTAATGCGGCGTGTTGAACTGGACGAGGATGCCGTCCGGGTCCAGGACGTATATGCTGCGGATCTCTCCGTCAGGGTCGGTGAAAGACTCGATGGGTCCGGCCAGTTCGACGCCCTTTTCCAACAGTTCCTGGGTCAGGGCTTTCACGTCGGCGACTCCGAAGGAAATGTGGCTGATCCCGACCTCGTCCAGCTTGATGGGCTGCCCATGGGGATCATCGCCGGGATGGCTGGTGAGAGTCAGGGTGGGAGTTGCTCTATCCCCGTAGGCGAGGCTGACCCAGTGGCGGGCCTGGCGTTCGCGGCGGTAGTTATGCAGGCGTCCGCCCTCGGTGGGGTCGGTCATGCGGTCGCCGAGGACCGTCATACCCAGAATGTCCCGATAGAAGGCCAGAGAACGGTCCATGTCCCGTACACAAATTCCGATGTGGGTAACGCAGGTTGCTTCCATTACACCCTCCTCACGCAAGTTGATGCCGGCACGACCCGGAACCGGCTGCGAGCCAATATGCCGGATGAACCGAAATAGGACCCGTCCATCCGTTCGGTAGAACGCGCCGACCTTAATCCGGCGGCAAGGTGTGAAGCCAACCCGGCTCGGAAATATCCAGCACTTGTCCGTTGGGGCCCGACCATTTCTCTTCGGCGCGCGGCGGGCGAGCCTCGCCATCCTTGGCGACTTCGCGGCGGACAATCTCCTGTCCGTCAATCTCCTGGAGCCTGGCGCCGGTATCTTGCAGGCTGTCGACCTGGAATCCGATGTGGTGGATGCCGCTGTAGTTCTCGCCGTTGGGCCCTACGTCGGCGTCCTTGTCGGTCTTCCACTTGAGGATGGTCAGATTGATGTCGCCGTCGGAGAGCTGGACTTGGCGGTCGTTGCGGGCGACTTCAACGAGGTCGAAGCCTTCCTTGTAGAACCGCGCCACGGCGTCCGGGTCCTCGCAGGTGATTGCAATGTGCTTGATTTTGGCCACAAGGGCACCCCCAAAATTGGTTTCGGGACATTATACCTCGCTTTCCCCGGATTGGGGCAAACCCGGTGGTTGTCCTGGCCTTACATCCCAAACCACCTAAATTGGAACGCTACCGCATCATCGCGGCTTATTGACCGAGATGTCCCAAGGATGTAACCTAGGCTCAGGCAGGCCCAAAGTCCAACCAACAAAAGGAGTTTGGCATGACCACCAGTAAACAGATGACCTATGAAGTCAGCATTGAGGACGTGGAATATCTCCGCCACGGCGACAAACCCTTTCTGGCACGAATCTTCAAGCCCCAAGGCAACGGACCCTTTCCGATAATGGTCGAGTTGCACGGCGGCGCCTGGGTGAATGGAACCCGCGTGAACGGCGACGGCGGCAACGAAGCGTTAGCTAAAAATGGCGTGATCGTGGCGGCCCTGGACTTTCGCGTACCGCCGGAAGCGGCATACCCGGCATCCCGGGCCGACAGCCACTACGGAATTCGCTGGTGCAAGGCCCACGCCGCAGACTGGAACGGCAACCC
Organism: Dehalococcoidia bacterium; assembly: GCA_047516345.1. GTDB lineage: Bacteria > Chloroflexota > Dehalococcoidia > Lucifugimonadales > Lucifugimonadaceae. Next base: position 2,711 of record JAKZUY010000332.1, read on the forward strand.
GGACAGCATCGGAGCTATGGGTACTTCCAGCGGCGCCCACCAGGCCATGCTGCTGGGTATGCGCCCGAGCGACTCACGCTACGCAGCGCTGTCCCTCACCAACGGCGCGTCCGAGGTGGATGGCGCCCTGGGTTGTGTGATTATGGTCTCCCCGGTGATCGATCCGCTGGGACGCTATCATTACGCCAAGGGTCTTCGAGATGACGTGAAACCCCCCGAATCAGTAGGCGAGCGTACCGTAGCCATGCATGATATGTAC
>JAKZUY010000333.1:0-3321 GCA_047516345.1 Dehalococcoidia bacterium
GGCAGGGGCTGAACGACCTCTACGTGCGTTTTTTCCGCATGGCGGAGCGGCGCATCGTCGAGAAGACGGGCCAAGGCGTCGTATGCTTCATCTCCAACTACTCATGGCTCGACGGCCTGTCCTTCCCCGGTATGCGGGAGCGCTACCTGGAAGCATTCGACGCAATTCGGATCGACTGCCTGAACGGCGACAAGTACAAGACCGGCAAAACGACGCCTGACGGCAAGCCCGATCCGAGCATCTTCTCCACGCCCGAAGATCCTGTCGGCATCCAGGTCGGCACGGCAATTGCCACCCTCGTGCGCAAGGCCGACCACAAGCCGGTGAACACGGTCGGCTTCCGCCATCTGTGGGGTCAGACCAAGCGCGAGGAATTGACAGCGACTTCTGACACCGAACCGGGCGACGTCTATGACGAGATATCGTCACTTATCCCGCTTGGCTTACCCTTCATGCCTATGGCAGTGAGCGACGGCTGGTTTGACTGGCCATCGCTACCCGACCTATTACCTACCTCATTTCCGGGCGTCAAGACCAATCGAGACCCATTTCTCATTGATGCTGACCTCGACAGACTCACAACGCGTATCTCCGACTATTTCGATGCGGATTCGAGTCACGACGAGATCGCGTTGAACTATCCAATCGCAATGAGAGCCACTACGTCGATAACTCTCGATCCTCGCTCAATTCGCGACGTACGGCTCGCACGCGGTGGCCCAGACGAGACTGCCTTCATTCGTTGTGCCTTCCGCCCATTTGACACGCGTTGGCTTTATTGGGAACCGGATATCGGGCTACTGGCTCGTCCGAGCCCTGACTACAAGCCCCATGTGTTCAAGGGAAATCTGTGGTTGGTTACACAGCAGAAACCGCGCAGGGAATGGTCGCGGCCGCAAGTGATTTCCAGTATCGGCTGCATAGACCTCATGGATCGTAGTGCTACTTGTATTCCCGCCTGGCTCCGCGACGACGGTCTGGGACTAGGCAGCGACGGAACCCAGCGCCGACCCAACCTCTCACCCGCAGCCCACCGCTACCTAGACATACTTGGGCTGGGCGTCGAGGACCTGTTCCACCACGTCATCGCCGTGCTGCACGATCCCGCGTACCGAGAGGCCAACGCCGGTGCGCTGAGGATGGAGTGGCCCCGCATCCCCCTTCCTGGCTGGCCAGATGGAGACGCCGACGGAGCGGCGGACGAGTTGGCGGAGTCGGCGGTACGCGGGCGCGAGCTGGCCGCGCTGCTCGACTCCGAGACGCCCGTCTCCGGCGTGACCGAAGGCGCCCTTCGCCCGGAGATCGCCGCCATCGGCGTGCCATCCACCACCACCGGCCACAACATGTCCGACGACGACTTCGCCCTGACGGCCGGATGGGGCCACTTCGGATCAGGCCAAGCCGTAATGCCCGGCCAGGGACGCGCCGTCGAACGCCCCTACACCCCCGGCGAGCAAACCGCCCTCGCCAAAACCGCCCTCACCCCCGGCGACGCCACGTTCGACATCTACCTCAACGACATCGCCTACTGGCGCAACGTACCCTCCGCCGTCTGGACCTACAAACTCGGCGGCTACCAAGTCCTCAAAAAGTGGCTCTCATACCGAGAACACAAAGTCCTCGGCAGGCCGCTGCTACCAGAGGAGGTCCAGCACTTCACAAACACTGCCCGGCGTATAGCCAGGATATTGCAGGTGGCGGGTTGAGAGAGCGCTTATGAAGCCCATGGATTGGCTCCGCCGCCGTCCGGATGGCTTCTGGGTCACGGTCGTGATACTCGCCGCGTTGGTTGCTGGTGCTGTTCTGGCAATTGTCGCTATTCAACGTCCGGGCTTTAGGAACTGGTTGATCGCCGACGAATCCGGCAGCACCACGATACGCAATATCGGTCTCTTAATCGCCGCCGCAATTGCGATGGTTCTCGCCGTTTGGCGCAGCCGCGTAGCCGGGCGTCAGGCTGCCACTGCGGAGCGCGGTCTGCTGAACGAGCGTTACCAAAAGGGCGCCGAGATGCTCGGCAGCGATGTCCTCACAGTCCGGCTGGGCGGCATCCACGCGCTGCTGAATCTCGCAGGCGAGCATACGGGACAGTACCACGTCCAAATCATGCGCCTGTTCTGCTCATTTGTACGCGATCTACCACCGTTCGAAATCACGCGTGAAGATGCTGAGGCCGTCATGGATGCTATCGGCGCTCGTAGTAAACGCCATCTCCGCCTTGAACGAGGCGCCAAGTATTGGCTGAACCTGCGCGGGGCTGACCTTATTAGGGCCAGCCTCGAAGGTGCAAATCTATCAAGCGAGGATCTGCCGGTTGAGGGAGAGGATGTCTGGCCGAACCGGACGTACACTGACTTATCCGGCGCTCATTTTTTTGACGCAAATCTAGAGTCGGCAAATCTTAAAAATGCAGACCTATCCGGCACGGACCTCTCAAGTGCAAACCTCTCCGGTGTGGACCTCACAGGTACCAACCTCTCTGGTGCCAAGTTTTCGTACAGTGGCGAAAACCCGGCGAGGGGCTTGACACAATCGCAACTCGATAACGCCTGGCCCCAAATCGATGACCCACCCAATCTGGAAGGCGTCGTCGACGCCGAGACGGATAAACCGCTGGTCTGGAATTGGGGTTCAATGAAAGCGGTATGATTTAACGTATCCGCTATTCATATGGAGTAAGTCATGCGAATATCCGAGCGCGGCCAGATCACCATCCCCAAGCCCCTGCGCGAGCGCTTCGGGATGCACCACAACGTCGAGGTTGAGATCACCCCCACCGACAATGGCCTGCTGATCCAGAAGCGCGCAGCTGCGCTCCATCCAGTCGACCGGGTCGCCGGGATTCTGGATGGCGCCGATTTCGACGTCGACGAATATATCGAGGAGATCAGGGGAAGGTGATTACCTCGGTCGATACGAACGTCCTGTTTGACCTGTTTCGAACAGATTCGCCGCATCACCCCCAGTCGCTGGCGTGGATACCGCCTCAACGCCCGATATCGACGAACACACGACTTCCCAAACGCCCCCTTCCGTCATTCCCGTGAAAACGGGAATCTGGGGGGACGTGGGGCAACAGGCGTGAGGCCCCCCACAAACATCCCTGCCATCCACCCGTTTACAAACCCGAACACCCGTTCTAATATCACCCTAAGTCGTTTCGATAAACGATGTCCATGTCAACCAACCCTATCGGACGTAACGGGGGACAACTCCGCGGTTTCGAGGTGGTCCTCACCTTGTATTAAAGCCCGTTACAACTGGGAAAGGACGCGTCCGCTTTGGAAGAGGGCGCGGGTGAAACACGGATTCCCAACCCCC
>JAKZUY010000334.1:0-19046 GCA_047516345.1 Dehalococcoidia bacterium
GCAGAGAACGTGGTGCGTCAGTCGCTAATCGCAGATGTCGTGCCTCGACCGATGCTGGTCAACGCCATCGGCCTGTCCCGCACGACCCAGGATTCGGCGAGGATAGCGGGCGCGCTGGCCGGGGCGTGGTTGTTGACGACCGTGGGGATCGGTTCCGCCTATGTGGTTGTGGTGTGTTTTTATGCGGCGAGTATTTTGTTGGCATTGGGCATCACGGCGCCGGCCGGCCGGTCTCACCATGAAGAGTCGCCGCTACAGAATCTCAAATCCGGCATTGGCTACGTTCGCGGCGAGCCCGTGATATTAGCTGCGATGTTTTTGGCATTCATCGTGAATTTGACTGCGTTTCCGGTTATAAACGGACTCATGCCCGTGGTGGCCAGAGACGTCTTTCACCTTGAGGCGAACGGTCTCGCACGTTTTGTGGCCATCGCAGCCGTCGGCGCATTCACTGGTTCGGTCGCCATAGCATCGTTCTTGAGGGTGCGTTCGCCTGAACGGTTGATGGTGGCGGGGATCGTCGCGTGGCACCTCATCTTGCTGGTATTTGCACGCACGGAGTCTGCCCCACTTGCGATGCTGACACTCGCCTGTTTTGGCCTGTCGATGAGTTTGGCCATGGTGTCCATGTCGATTGTGCTACTCGCCAGAGCGTCGCAGGAGTTTCGCGGCCGCGTAATGGGAGTCCGAGCCCTGGCCGTCTACGGGTTGCCGGTGGGGCTGCTGGTCGGCGGGTTTCTTTTCGAACGTCTGGGCGTTCAGACCACTCTGACCATCAACTCGATCGTTGGCCTCCTATTGACGGGAGCGATCGTTGTTATCTGGCCCGTGATAATCCGCGGCCAATCGCGTACGGAGCGTTCAGACGTCGACCCATAACGGGCGTGGGTGGCCGCTCAAATCTATTCTTTGGCCGCAGTCGCGTTTTCCCGCAACTCTTTGGGCAGGGTGAAGGTGATGTTCTCTTCGCCTTCACCGATGTGGACAACCCGATCGGGGTTCAATGCCTCGATAACCGCCAGTACCATCTTCTCCGGCGTTGAAGCGCCGGACGTGATTCCGACCCTGGACACGCCTGCGAACCAGCCGAGGTCCATCTCCGTCGGTCCGTTGATCAGGTAGGCCGGGACGCCCTCTGCCTCGGCCACTTCTTTCAGCCTGGCGCAATTCGAACTGTTTTGTGCTCCGATGACCAGCACCAACTCTGTCATTTGTGCGAGTTCTGTTGCGGCTTCTTGACGGTTCGTGGTGGCGTAACAAATGTCGTTCCGCACCAATGCGTCGGGAAACTGCTCCCGTATCTTGTTGATAGCTTTGGCCGTGTCTCTCACCGAAAGCGTCGTCTGAGTCAGCACCGCCACTTCCTGTCCGTCGGGCCATTCCGTCGTATCGAACTTTTCTCTTTCGTCCACCAGGGTCATTTCTGTTTGCCCGGTAGTTCCGATCACTTCCTGGTGGCCGCGGTGACCTACAAGCATGATGTGTTTGCCTTCACGCGAGTACTTTTTGGCCTCGTTATGCACGCGGGTTACGAGAGGGCAAGTAGCGTCGATCGTCTCAAGGTCAAGCGCTTTGGCGCTGGCGTAGTCTTCCGGCGGTGATCCGTGCGCCGAGAAGACGACCACGGAGCCTCTGGGAATCTCGTCAACAGACTCGACCGTAACGGCCCCTTTCGCCTCAAGATCGGCTACGACGTGAGGGTTATGGACGATCTGGTGTTTTACGTAGACGGGGGGTCCAAAGCGCTCAAGAGCCAATTCGACGATGTCTACGGCGCGCACGACGCCGGCGCAGAAGCCGCGCGGGCTGGCGAGATATACCTCCATCAACCACCTCCGGTTCCGATAAGATTTCTGGCCGAATTATAGCCGTCGCGGGCACGATCCCGTCGACATGGGACGAATTGGGAGTCTTCCTTGGATGTCCACCCCGCTCGATTAATGCCGTGCATCATCCATCATCCCCGACTCCGATAGGGGATCCATGGGGGCGCGGGATTCCCCGTTTTCACTGGGGAGACGGGGTGTTACGCGGGAATGACTTGGCAGGGCCCGCATTTTGAGACGGGCTCTTAGGTAGTCCCTTTTGGTCCCAATGGCGCTTTGCGGGCGACTACAGCAAGCATGATAGCCGCGAGGATGAACGCAACGCATATCGAAATCAGCATCGCTTCGTAGCCTAGCCCCTCGGACCGGTTGTTGAGCGCGTCTATTCCGAGGCCCGCCAACCGCGCGAGCGCGGACCCGGTCAGGATCGCTATTCCGGTTAGCCCAAGGTCCCGCGCGGCACGTCGGCCGGACACCATGTCGTTTGCCACGGTCCACGTCACGCTCAGCAGAATCCCGACCGAGCAGCCGATTATCAACCCATCCAGCACTATGGCTCCGAACGAATCGACCACGAGCAGGATCGCCGCCCCTGTGGCGCCCAATCCTCCACCCAGTATCAGTATCCATGAACGGCCGACCCGGTCCGCGACATACCCAGCCGGCAGGACCGTCGCCGCAGTCGCAAGGACAACCGCAACCACGAGCCATGCGGCTTCCTTGGCAGGATTTTCGAGTCCTACCACGTCCTGCAAGAAGAAGAGGGCGTACACCTGCATCGAAGACATGGCCGCGATGACGAACGTAAGTGAAAACAGGAACCAGCCGTACGTCACCTTGTCGAGTCGGGATGGCCTTGCGTCCTGCTTGTGCCGCACTGCCGGCTCGACGGGCGTTGGTTCGCCCTCCAGCGGAGGCCGGTTTCGCAACGAAAGCACGGTCCACATAGACGAGATGATCAGAACCGTCGATAGCATGGCGATGGCGTACCACATCCATTGGATTGCTTCGTCCGGGTCGTAGCGGTCCATGAATTGCAGGACGATGTACGTGAAAATGCCGGCGCCCATGACCTTAAACAAGTTAAGGGCGCCCGCCGCCCGTCCCAGTCGCTTGCGGTCAATGTGGTCCACGAGCAGCGCGTTGGCCGGCCCCTGGCTCAGGTTCCCGGAAAGTTGAATCAGAACGGTCGCAAGGAGAACCGAGAGGAACGTATTGGCCGCTCCAAAGTAGTAAGCCGAAATGGCCATCAGGATGGCGCCCGCGGCTATGAACGGCAGCCGTTTCCCAGTCGACTTGACCGAACGGTCGCTCAGCACGCCCGAGGCGGGCTGCATGATCGCCGCAGAGACGAGTCCGATTAACGAGATCAGGCCCAGTGTTCCGTTCTTGTCCAGGTTGTTCCCGAATACGGTCACCGCGCCTGAGTCGAGCACGTCCAATACTTTGAACGGCAAAATGCCCGAGCCGATGCCCGTTGCCATGGCAGATAACCCGAACGAGTACGCGCTCAGGTTAAACAGGCTCGCAGGGCCGCGCCGGTAGGTGCGCGCGATGATCGAGATTCCGCGCGGAAAACCCGCAGATCTTTCGGGTAAAGGGTATCCGGCTTCTTCCAGCCGATTCATATCAGGCGTCGAATTCAATTGATTGTCTGGCACAATGGCGGGGTTGTTATCGGGTTATGAGGATTGCCATATGGCTGACAAGACGCTCTTCTATCATTGGCGGCGCTGAACTTCTTGCAAGAAGGCGAGGGATTTTCTCTCGCAAGCAGGTGTGGCTGCATCCGAGCGGGACTTCTTCAAGGACCGGTTCACCGAGCACGAACTGCGATCACTCGCCGCGACAGTGCCTCCGGATGAACTTTTCTCGTGGGCCAGCCCAAGCGCCAAACCTTATCGTAGTCGGCGCGGGAGCATATCTGACAATGACCTTATCCAACTAATGTTGGAGGAACCGCGTCTGATTCGCAGACCAATTCTGATAAAAGACGGCATTGCCGTGCTCGGTTTTCGCACGGTCGACTACGACCGCCTGCTTTCGTGAAGCCCCACGCGGTCGAAACAGCCAGGGATCGACTGAAAGCGAGCGCATGGGGGAGACGACCGTCTACCGGGCCTCGTTTCGCTGACGTGTCATGCGCACGGTCCTCGAAGTGGTAGCCGCACGCGCCGGACAGGTGAAAACAGGTAAGGACGCATTCGGCGATCAATTGTAAAATCCTCCATGTCTCCGAATGAGGGCGCCACGTCCGAAAGCGTCTGCCGTTTGGTCGGTGTGCGCGACTTGCTCGCGGAGGCGCGAGAATTAGCGGTCGGGATTGTGACGGGAGTCCCCGTTGCGACGAGACTGGCGAAGAGTATGACCCGAATCGATACGCAAATGGATCTCCCAGGCTCGGCGGAGGCCGATGCCGCCGCGGAGTCCACGCTGTTGTCTTCCGAAGATGGCCTTGAAGGCCTGAGTGCGCCGTGCGCCAGGCTCAGGCCTGAAGTCAGGGGGCATTAGTGGTCGACGCAATTGGCGAACTGGTCATATTCAGCGGGAACGCCCATCCCGGGTTGACCCGCAGGATCTGCGATTACCTGAACGTGCCTGTCGGCCGGGCAGAGGTGTTCAAATTCGCCAACGACAACACGTTCGTGCGAATCCTGCAAAACGTCAGGCAAAGGGACGTCTTTATCGTCCAGCCGACTGTCGAGCCGGTCAACGACCACATAATGGAGATGCTCATCATGATCGATGCCGCCCACAGGGCATCGGCCGGACGCATCACCGCAGTGATCCCTTACTACTCGTACGCACGCACCGACAAGAAGGACCAGCCGAGGGTACCGATTACGGCGCGGTTAGTGGCCGACCTTGTAGAAACAGCCGGGGCGGACAGGGTGATTATGGTCGACCTGCACGCGGCACAGGTTCAGGGGTTCTTTGGGGTGCCGGTGGACGAACTAACCGCGTTGCCAAAGCAAGTCGAGTACTTCATGGAGAAGGGTCTCGACGATCCGGTCGTAGTCGCCACGGATATCGGCATCTCGAAAAGGGCGAGAGACTTCGCCGATCGCCTTAATGCTCCGCTGGCGATTATCGAAAAGCGCCGCACCACCAATCACGATGACGTCGAAAGCCTGAACGTGATCGGCAATGTGGACGGCAGATCGGCGATCCTGTTTGACGACGAGATCAGCACCGGCGGCACAGTGATGGCCGCGGCGGAGGTTCTTGCGCGATTCGGCGCTACGGACATCTACGCATGCGCTACGCATGGCGTGCTGCCCGGGGAAGCCTCCACGCGGCTTTTGCAGATCCCGGAGATTAAGGAGATCGTGATTACCGATACCGTGCCGGTCAATGGAGGAAAGTTGACCCCGCAGATCACGGTGCTGTCGATTGCCGACCTCCTGGGCGAGGCCATCTCGCGCATCCACCAGGGCGAATCGGTGGGCGCCCTCTTTACGTAGAATCAGATTAACGGTGTCGGCAGTCCGCGGCGCCAACCCAGAGCCGGGCACAACAGAAAACGCCGCCTGAAACGGAGAACACAGGGAACCGCCAAGCGCAACCGGCCGGGCCCGCTACTTCGTTCAGGCCAGAAGTGTGACGTATCCTGAACGCATGTTAGGTCTACTTAACAAACTAATCGGCGACTCCAACGAACAGGCGATCAAAAAGATCCGCCCGGTCGTGAAGACGATTAACGAGCTCGAATCGTCGTTCACCTCGTTGTCCGACATTGAACTGCGCGACAAAACGCACGAGTTCAGATCGCGCATCAGAGACGGCGAACCACTCGATGACCTCCTTCCCGAAGCCTTTGCCGCGGTGCGAGAGGCGGCGTGGCGCACATTAGGCATGCGTCATTTCGATGTCCAGTTGATTGGCGGAATGGTCCTGCACGAAGGCAAGATCGCAGAGATGCGTACCGGGGAAGGTAAGACCCTGGTGGCCACCTTGCCCGCCTATCTGAACTCCCTTACGCGCCGCGGGGTCCACGTTGTCACCGTCAACGACTACCTCGCAATGCGGGACGCGTCCTGGATGGGCGCCGTCTACAACGCGCTTGACGTGTCCGTCGGCTGCCTGCAAAACCAGAACTCGTTCGTGTACGACCCAAAGGCATCCGAGCGCCAACGCGATACCGATGAGACAGACGACTCAGGGTCGACGAGTTTCGCAGCGGTTGCCGGCGAGAACATGCGGAAGGCGTCCAGACGCGAGGCATACGAGGCGGACATCACCTACGGAACGAACAACGAGTTCGGATTCGACTACCTCAGAGACAACATGGTAGATGACGGTTCCATGATGGTTCAGCGAGACCCTGCATTCGCAATCGTGGACGAGGTGGACAACATCCTGATCGATGAGGCCAGAACCCCCCTTATCATTTCCGGCCCGGCCCGCGAATCCGGCCAGGAGTATCGACGGTTTTCTCAGATCGCATCGCGCCTCGAACAAGGCATCCACTACGACGTTGACGAAAAGCTCAAGTCGATATCGCTAACGCCGGAGGGCATCGCCAAACTAGAAAACGTGCTGAACGTCGAAAACCTGTACGACCCCCAGCACGACGCTCTCACTCACTTCGTCGAAAACGCCGTCAGGGCAAATGCGCTTTACCAGAGGGACCGCGAGTACGTGGTCCGCGGAAACGAAGTGCTGATCGTCGACGAATTCACCGGTAGGTTGATGGAGGGCCGACGTTATTCAGACGGCCTGCACCAGGCGATCGAGGCCAAGGAAAATGTTCAGGTCAGGCGGGAGTCCGTCACATACGCCACCATCACGCTCCAGAACTACTTTCGCCTTTACCCCAAGCTGTCAGGGATGACCGGCACGGCCGTCACCGAAGCCGAGGAGTTCTTCAAGATCTACCGTCTGGAAGTGTTGGAAATGCCAACCAACCAACCGATGGTTCGGGATGACATGCCCGACCTCATCTTCAAGACCGAAGATGCCAAATGGAACGCGGTGGCCGAAAAAATCGCAGAGTTCCACCGCGGTCAACGCCCTGTTTTGGTCGGCACCACGAGCATCGAAAAGTCGGAGCATCTCTCGGACCTGTTGCGCAAGCGAATGGTCCCCCACCAGGTGCTCAACGCCAAACAGCACGAGAAGGAAGCCACAATTATTGCCCAGGCAGGAAGGCCGGGCGCCGTGACCGTCGCGACAAACATGGCCGGCCGGGGAACAGACATTATCCTGGGCGGGAACCCCGACACTATCGATGTGCCGCGTGATGAGTGGCAACTGGATCAGGATCTGGTCCTCACCAACGGCGGCCTATTTGTCCTGGGAACCGAGCGGCATGAAGCCCGCCGGATCGACAACCAACTGCGAGGACGTTCGGGCCGCCAGGGGGACCCCGGCGCCACGCAGTTTTTGGTTTCGACCGAAGATGACCTGATCCGGCGCTTCGGAGGCGACCGCATGCGGGGCGCTATGAATCTCTTCGGCTGGGAAGAGGACATGCCCCTGGAAAACCGGATGATCTCACGGACGGTGGAAAGCGCCCAGAACAAGGTGGAGGGCCATCACTTCGAGATTCGAAAACACCTTGTGGACTATGACGACGTCATAAACACGCATCGAGACGTTATCTACAGTCTCAGGGTCAGGGTCCTCAAAGGCGAGGGATTGCGGCCCACCATCCTCGAATACGTCGAAAAAGAATTCTCTGCCATCGCGGCGGCCCACCTGAAAGAGGACGTGTCGAACTGGGATATCGAAGGGTTCCAGACTGCCATTCAGACCGTCATTCCGATCCCTGAACGACTCGAAGATGTCGACGAAATAGCTGCGATGGAGATCGACGAAATCGAATCGCATCTTCGTGCAGAAGCGACCTCGCTCTACGATTTACGGACGGAGGAGTTTGGCGAGGAAACGATGCGAACCCTGGAACGGGCCATCATGCTCCGGACAATCGACTCGCAGTGGGTCGAACATCTGACCTCGATGGACAACATGCGGCAGGGAATCGGCCTGCAAGCGGCCGGCCAACGCGATCCGCTCGTCCAGTACAAACGCCAGTCTTACGAAATGTTCACCGGGCTGCTCGCCCGAATCGAAACGGAAATCGCCCGCACCATTTTCCGAGTGGCCCTCGGCCAACCCCCAGCCCGGCCGGAAAGCTCGCCGAGTCGCGGTCGCGCCCGGACACCCCAAGCCAGGAACGGCCGGGTAGCCGGCGAAAAGTCGATCATGTCCTCTGTCAACCAGGGGCACGGCACAGCCGCCGGATCGGGCAAGAAAAAGATCGGCCGTAATCAGCGTTGCCCCTGTGGTTCCGGCCAAAAATACAAGCGTTGCCACGGCCGCGGCTGACCGATTCCGGATTACTCTAGAAACCCACTCGATCGCAACCGCACCACGCGCCGCTGTTGCCTTCTGCGGCAGATACTCACACGGCCGCGGCAACGTGCCCTGAAATGGCAGCGTAACTCAGGACCGAGCGCCGTCAACCCTCTCGGGACTGGCCCCTACGTACACTGTGTCGACGTTTGCGTGAGGTTTCCCGACGGGCTTCAATCCCGTCTGTTTGAACGGTAATGGAGATCGAACGTGCGCCGTCTCCTGCCCCCTGGGGTACGCACACGTCAGTATGGCTACTCCGGAGGGTGTAATCTTTCCATGTGAACCTACAGGAACGAACGACACGAGATGGCTGAAAGACATGCTTGAACCCGGATACGCGGTAGACACGGCCGATCTGCCGGCGGACGCCGGCGACGACTCGCCAGGTCCTGATACCGCGGTTAGCGTGGACGAGGTCATTGACTGGCTGCAAGACGCGTTGCATCAACCGTCGGTCGACTGGCACGCCGCCGTTTTGGAGGCGATAGGCCGATGGCCCGTTGCGAGTGAGGTTGTCGATGGTGAGCAGTACGACTATCTGCTCGCTGGCGAGGCTTTTGACTGGAAACTCCTCGCGCAGCGGATCAAGACTCACCTCCCCAAATCGATTCCTGAACACGAGTGGGGATCGTGGATTAGCAGCCCAGTTCCATTCGGTGGATTGGAAGAGACGGAATTCACGCGCATCCTCGGAGTGGAAAAACACCGGGCGCACCTCAGTTATTTCTACGGTGTAACGGTTGAACAAGCCCTCTTGACGGCAGTTGGCGAAGAAATCGCCAAGGGACGGGTGGCGGGCGGCAGGGCGCCGAATCAGGAATCCCGGGACGACTCGTACCTGCGGCTTTATGGGTCCTCGCAAAAAGTCTTGTGGTACGACTTCATTACGTCCAAAGAGGCCGACCAGCCAGGGGAGGCCACCGCCCTTGGCAAAAAGGCGTCGCTCAACGTCATGGATGATTTCATGTATTGGCTGTTCAAGAAACGGATGGGGCGGGCGGACCCCGCACGCGTCGCCAGCGACACGCGGAAAGGTCTGGCGCAACTTGAACGAATGCGGCAGGCGGACGGACGGCGTACGCGTATGCGCCGTCTGGCAGACTAACGGATCAGGGGTCACGACCATGACGGAGCCTGAGCATTTCGAGAGATGGTTGGCAGGTATCCGCGAGAACCACGTCGACTTGGCGCGCGTATTGAGGTCCCTTGTGGTGGAAGCTGAATCGGGCATGGATGAATCGCTGAAGTGGGGCAATCCGGCGTTTGTCAAGGACGGCGGAATGAGGATCTATATTGCCGACCAGCGGAACTACATGCACCTCGGTTTTTACAACGGCGCTAAGTTGACCAATGCAGATGGACTCGTCGAGGGCACAGGCAAAAACCTGAGGCACATCAAGGTACGGGCAATTGATGACCCGCCCATCGACAGCCTACGAGTTCACGTCGCTGAATCCCTGGCCCTTGAGCCATACAAAATCCCATGATGTCCGTTTCTCACGGGCAATCGCCCTGACCGACGCTTTAACTCGTCGCCGCCAGACCTTTGCGTGTGGTCGGCGGCTCGCCGATTCCGGCCCGGCCCGCTGGTAAACTTCGATGGCGCTTTCAAGTAAGCAGTCAGTGGAGGACCAAATGGTCGATCAGGGTTTCAAAGTCATCGATTTTCACTGCCACTTCCCAGTCGCAACAAACTGGGGCGGTATGGGTGGCGGCCGGGGCAGCCGGGGCAGACCCGAATCGGCAATACCCGGCGGCGGGACTTACGAATCGTCTGAACAGTCGCAGAAGGCGGTCAGGGACTACGCAGGTTCATTGCGGGCCGAGTGGCGGCTGGCCCACGGTTTCGAAGCGCCCGAGACAGAGGAGCGGACCGAACGGGAACAGGCAGACCGATGGGCGGATGAGATCGACAAATACGGCCTGGAGCGCGCCGTCTTTGTGACCGGTGGAGGGAACGACAAACTTGCCGAGATCGTAAGTTGGTACCCCGACAAATTCATTGGGTTCGCACACCATAATCCCTTCGCGGACGACGCTGCCGACGAGTTACGCAGTGCCGTGAAGGAAAAGGGTTTAAAGGGTTACAAGCTGATCGCCCCGGCCCTCGACAGGCCCATAGACGATCCCTCCGGTTATCCAACCTGGGAAGCGGCAGAAGAGTTGGGCATTCCGATTCTCGTCCACTTCGGAATCCTTGGCGGCGGCGGCGGCGTGGCGCACCACGTCAACATGAGCCCGCTGATGCTCCATAACGTGGCGCGTGACTTTGCCACGATCCCGTTCGTCATCCCCCACCTTGGCTGCGGGTACGTGCGGGAACTCCTGCATCTCATGTGGTCCTGCGGAAACGTGCACGTCGACACCTCTGGTTCCAATCAGTGGATGCGCTGGATGCCGGAAGAACTGAGCACCAAGATCCTGATACGCAAATACGTGGAGACAGCCGGCGCCGAACGCGTCGTCTATGGCAGCGACTCGAGCTGGTTTCCGCGCGGGTTTTCCGTCCGCTACTACGAAGACCAGATTCGCGACTGCCGGGAGTTGGGCCTGAGCCAGGATCAGATGGTGGCAATATTCGGGGGGAATGCCCGCCGGCTGCTCGGATTGAACTGACCCCGTCGTGTCCGTGGATTGACCACGTTAGGGCATATTCACCCTTAAGCCATGCAAGCGAACCGCCCAAGACCTAAACCGTGCGCCCGAGCCGCCCAACATGTCATTCCGAACGCAGTGAGGAATCTGGGCGGGCGGTTAGGAGTCGCGGCGCTTTTCAAGTCACATGGTCTTGCGTTAAGCCGCGTTGCTCCTCGACAGCCTGACTATTGGACAAGGACTTGAGTTTCCTCACTGCGCTGCGCTCCATTTCGGAATGACAGTAGAGCGGGTACGTTTCGAACTGACAGTCGAGGGGGCGGGAATACGCACATTATGGTGCGAACAAGCCCTGGGCTGCTCGGCGAACGAGTTCCGTTCTACAGGTGCGCGCCGCTTTCCCATATCGGCGTCTTGCCATCAATACCGTGCTGGCGAACATGGAGCTGGGGCATCCTGCTTCCCCGGTGCGTAAACACGACCATGCTATGAATCCAGTAGCAGGCCACGTCGCCGTCAGGTTCGTGGTTGAACTGCCGGTGGTAAACGTGTGACGGTTTGTAACCGACGCCCCGGGGAGGGATCACCAGTTCACTGGTACTTTCGTTTTTCGGGTCGGCGATCACCATTGAGCCTGGCCCCGATATCACGTAAAAGGCCTCCACGCGATTGTCGTGCTGGTGGATCTGGTTACCTTTGCCCGGCTCGAAAATAGCAGGGTAGTGGTGTGGATACGCTGGGAACGGCTCGTGGGAAATGGTCACGATGGCCACCATCGGTTCGGCGCCTGTATTAACCCACTGATGACGGGTCTTCTCCGTAATGACCACCTCCAGGCCGGGATGAAGGGGGACTTCCATTGCCCGACCGGAAACCCAATCGAGCCACACCCGCAAAGTGCCTTGACCTTCAAGTATGTGTACGGCCTCTGAGTCTGCGACCGTGGGTTCAGTCTCTGCTCCCGGATTGTAGATACGTTCGCCAACGGTAAATCGTTCGTCCCCGGTCGTCTCTTCGCACAACAGACGGATGAATTGACCGTACGAGGTCTGCTCAACGATCCCTTCTTCCCTGGCGACGACTAGCCTGCCGCTGTAGGTGGGCACGCGCGGGGGAGGTGGGATGTACGGGACTCTGCCTTCTCCAGGAAGTGACGGGATCATTGTGTCGTCTCCATGACTTACTTGTATCGGCGCCCTGCCGCCGCCGTAATTACCTTGGGCCACCTATTGGGGCCAGCCCATTGCCACTCAATAACGCCGAATGTTTAGTCGCGCACGGTTAGCAATCTGCAATTCGACGCGGTCGCCATTCGTGTAGCCGCTGGATTCTACCAGCGGTTGCAGTCGCCAAGGGTCCATTGGCCCGGACAGTGTCGAACGTCGCCCGAGTGACGCTATTCCACTCACTCATGTTTCAACCCATAGCCGGTAGTGTGTCTTTTCAATCCGCGGGCCACAAGAGGAATCCCTCATGACCGGTATCTTTCGCCCTCAATAGTTGGCCGTCGAGGGTGGCCACATAAAGATCCGACCCGGCAAACGTACAGTTTGCAGGGCGTTCCGCAGGGACCGGATGCGTCTCGACGATTCGCCCTTTTGGATCGAACACGGTGATCATCGGTCCTGGCCCGGAAATCTCCCAGCCGGTGCAGGCCGCGATCAGCCCGTCGCTGGTCAGGGTCATGCCGTCGATGCCGCGATGAGGGCCAAAATCGTGCAGCAGTTCGTACTCACCCAACGACCCGTCCTCGTTGACCGGATAGGCTCGTAACTGGCGTGATTCCGACGCCCGGAAATCGCTTTGCGCGACATATAGCGTGCGATAGTCCTTCGAGAACAGCAGCCCGTTAGGCATTGTGGTGTCGAACGTGCGACGAACGCACTCGTATGTGCCGTCTTCCTGTGGGTCAGCCGACAAGATCGACGAGTGGTCGATGCCTGTCTCGGGCGACCAGTTTTCGACCCTGTCACTGAAGTAGATGCGGCCGGTCGGATCGATGGCCAGGTCATTCGGTCCGTTAATGCGTCGTCCAGCCAGTCTGGTGACGACCGTCTCGGTCGGCATCCCATCCACATACCTGGCGATGCGTTGCCCGCCGCTTTCACAGGCGAACAAGCTGCCGTTTTTGTCGAAGTTCAGACCGTTCGCCCCGTTGGTCCCGGTTCGCCATACGTCTATCGACTCGGTTTGGGTGTCGTACCTCAGAATAAGATTCGTCTGAATGGCGCTGAAGAGCACGTAGCGGCCGTCCCACGCGGGCCCCTCGGCTACGACCCCCATCGGGGGCATCAGAACCTCGAATTGCCACGAGTCAGGCATTGGGGGATCCTCCAGTATCAGGCCGGTCGGACCGGGCACTATCCGGCCCGGCTGCCGATCCGGCATTATCAGGCGTTAAGCTGTTTCGCAAGGGCAACGAAGTCGTCCGCGACAAGGTCGAATGCGTCAACCTGCTCAGGTTGATTACCGGCTTTGTCAGGCCCGTATTCATGGGGACGGGGAACGAATATTGTTCGCAGTCCTGCCGCTTTGGCGCCTAGAAGATCGTGGCCGTGCGCTGCCACCAAGCCTACTTCGCCCGGCGGTAGTCCGAGGAGTTTGGCGGCGCCCGCATAGACCTTCGGGTCCGGTTTGTACCTGCCGAACAACTCCGACGACAGCACGCAGTCCCAGGGCAACCCGCCAAACTTCGCCATGTTGACGAGTAGGCCGACATCGCCATTCGACAGCGTCGACACTATGTAGCGGGACTTCAGCCTGGTAAGCCCATCGACCGAATCCGGCCATGGATGCAACCTGTGCCAGATTCGATTGAGGTCATCGATCTCATGTTCCCGGAGCCCGGGTACGTCGAATTGCTGGAGAAGTTGGTCCAGCTTTCGACGATGAATGACGTCCACACTGACCCAACCGTCCTTGCTGTCGTTGACCCTCCGCGTGCCATCCCCGTAGCCCTTCCTCCACAGGTTCGCGAATTCAGCCCAATTACGGGTGAGATTTCTCGTTCGCCCGAGGTCTTCCAGCTCCGTGATCACTGATGATCGCCAGTCGACGACGGTACCAAACACGTCGAAGACCAGCGCTCGTACGCCCTTTAATTCGTTCGTCATTCGTGAGCTACTCCAATACGGATGGAACTGAAACGTGCCTGCGCGCCGTTGGGCGCGACGGTATTCTAGACGTGTAGATTATCGGGGAATCACGACCGAATGCGGAGGAACCAGGAACGCGTGGCATTTGTTGATCAACTCAAAACGAATTCAGGTCGCCTTTGGGCCCAGGCGACGGACCATCCGTTCATCACGGAGTTGGGAGACGGTTCGCTGTCCGAATTCAAGTTTCGGCGATACTTCGTACAGGACTATGTTTTCGTCAACCAACTGGCCAAAGTAGCTGGGTTGGCGGTTGCAAAGGCGCCCGATCTGAACGCGGCCCGACCATTCGGTGATTTCTTGTCGACGCTCCTTGGCGCCGAGGATTCCCTGTTCCTGGGCGCATTTGACGTTATGCAGGTACCGGACCATGAATTCAGGAACGCCAGACCGTTGCCCACCACCGACGGGTTTTCGAACTACCTTGTTGGACTCGCCAGCGCTGGGACGTTCGCCGATATCTGCTGCGCGATGTACGTAGTCGAGGGCGTATACCTCGACTGGGCAGATCGCCTCGACAGATCGAATGTGCGCCCCGGCGATTCCGGCACGCCCCTCGGCGACATCTATCAGCGTTGGGTGGACATTCACACAGATTCGAGCCTTGGGCCCTTCGTTAGATTCCTTGCGTCACAGGTGAATTCGGCAAGCCCGGCTCAACGCCGCGGGCGGCAGGTCATTTTCGATCAGGTGGCCCGGTACGAGATTGCGTTCTGGGATATGGCCTACGCCGGGGAGGAATGGCCGTGAGCAGGCAGACGCCGTCAAGAGTGCTGACAATCGCTGGCTCCGATTCGGGAGGCGGCGCCGGAATACAGGCGGACCTGAAGACATTTGCCGCGCTGGGCGCGTACGGGATGTCGGCGGTCACCGCCATCACCGCGCAAAACACACTCGGCGTTTCAGCAGTTCAGGAGATATCCCTGGATGTAATAGAGGCCCAGATCGACGCAGTCGTGGGCGACATCGGTGTCGACGCCGTGAAAACAGGGATGCTCTCAAGCCCTGAGATCGTTCGTCTGGTCGCCCGCAAGGCCGTGGAGCACGACTTTAACCGGCTCGTCGTGGACCCGGTCATGGTTGCCGCCACGGGCGCCCGCCTTCTGAGAGAGAACGCAGTCGATGCCGTCAGACAGGAGTTGATCCCCGTAGCGACCGTGGTTACACCCAATACTTTCGAGGCCGAGGTCCTTACGGGGGGGAGGGTCGCTACCGAATCCGAGATGAAAAAGGCGGCGGAGGCACTCCACTCACTCGGCCCGCGGTACGTTGTGGTCAAAGGAGGGCACTTGCAGGGTTCGGCATATAGTACCGACCTGCTATTCGACGGCCGAGAGTTCGTTGAGTACCCGGCGCGGCGTATCGACACCACAAGTACTCACGGCACGGGCTGTACCTTTGCTTCAGCCATCGCCGCCGGCCTCGCCCGCGGCCTCAGCGTGCCTGACGCCGTTGGAGAGGCCAAGGACTACGTAACACGAGCCATAGCGACAGCGTTTCCGGTCGGCAAGGGTAGGGGACCACTTAACCACTTCCATGCCATGTGGGAAACGAGTTAAGGCATCCTGAATGGCGGCGTTCGGCGGAGCGTCGCCCAGTGGATCTGACTGCCGCGCAATGTGCCAACTCCGCGCCGTTCCAACCGCATAGGGGCCGGTCAGGCGAATACGGTATTGCCGTACGCCGATTGGAGCAGATCGCCTTCAGCGAACCGGTCGAACCGCAGTTGTGACACATCGATCGACGTGGACTTGCCGTGCACAATGATTTCCGCCAGGGCCCGGCCGATAGCCGGCGACAACTTGAATCCGTGCCCGGAAAAGCCTGCGGCTACGTACACGTTGTCATAACCCGGCACGCGGTCGATGACGGGATGCCAGTCGGGTGTAACAGTGAACAATCCGGCCCACCCGCCGTCCCAACCGGCTTCCTCCATCGCAGGAAACCTCGACGCAAGGCGAGTTAGCGACTCAACGACAACTTCACTGTCAGGCGTCTGCATGTACGAATCGCGGTGGACGGGGTCCTCCCGAGCACCGATCAGCGTGGTGTCACCCGAGTCGGGGCGGAACGACAGCCCGTTAGCCACGTCACCCACGGTCGGGTGGGTTGGGATCAGATCCAGGGGTCTATGAATCCTGATTACCTGGTGTCTGGCCCACGAAAGCGGCAGCGGGGCGCCCAGGCTGCTCAGAAACTCAGGGGTCCACGGTCCGGCGGCGATGATCACGGCGCCGCATTCGATAGACTCGCCGTTCAGTTCGACTGACGTCGCCCGCCCTCCGTCCGTCCTGACGGCCGTAACTTCAGCGTCGAGACGCACCTGTGCGCCCTCTTCGCGCGCTCGCCGGGCAAATCCCGTCGTAACTGCCGACGAATCCGCGTAGCCTGAAAGTGATTCGTGCGCGACAGCGCCGACGCCTTCGAAACGAATATCCGGCCAGCGGTATTGGGCCTCTTCGGGCGTCAGGTATTCAGTTTCAACGCCGAGACGCCGGCCCAACTCGACATTGCGCCGCATTGCATCTATTTGATCCGGCCGGACAAGAAATATGTACCCGGTATTCACGAATCCGCCAGGATGGCCCGTCTCCCGTTCAAATTCGGCGATGACTCCGCGGCTCCACCAGGCCATCTCAGTCGTGACCTCGTTCGAGTAATGCATTCGCAGGATCGCCATCGAACGCCCGGTCGAACCGTCTGCGAGGCCGTCGCGTTCCAGCAGAATGGTGTTGGTGACACCTAGCCTGGCGAGGTAGTGCAGGGCGGAGCATCCCATGACGCCCCCGCCAATCACGGCGATGTCAAATGCGGGCGGCATGTGGTCCAGACTGCGGCGTATTGCCGCTACCGTTGAAGGCTTTGCCGCGCCCAGTACTCACGACACAGGTGGTCGACGGCCGGTCCAGGGTCGTGCGTTTTCGAATGCCGTGCAAGCCCTGAGGACTGTAGCGTCGTCGTCCAGGTCTCCAACAACCTGAAGCCCGATCGGCATGCCATCCGAGTCGAATCCGCAGGGAATCGAGGCGGCAGGGTTCCAGCCGATGTTGAAAGCCATGGTGAAAGGAATGGCGCCGTAGCTGATACCGGCAAGTTGGCCCTCGGCGCTTGAATTGCCGACCATAGTCGGAGGAGTGCGATGGGGCCACGCCGTGGCGGCAGTTGACGGTGTAAGCAGAACGTCAAAATCGTCAAAAAACTGGGCCATTTGCAGCCGAAGCAAGTCAGCCTGCCTTAATGCTTGCGAATACTGAGCGCCAGTCACAGTCGTTCCGTGGTCGATCATGGCAAGGGTGTAATCCATAAGATCGTCACGATGTTCATCGGCGAGGTGTCCGTACATCGCCTTCTGATTGCCGGTCCAAATGGTCCACCAGTAGTCCCTCGGCAGCGGATCGAGTACGAGGTCAACGTCGACCACCGTCGCGCCAAGGTCCGCAAAGGCTTCGGCGGCCGACCGAACCGAGTCTTCGACCTCTTCGTCTAACGAAGCGAACCCCATCGTCATGCTCACTCCCACTCGCATACCTTCAACGCCTGCGTCGAGGCCGGTAAGGTAATCGGGCGTCGGGCGCCTGAGGGACCCCGGGTCCCGCGGGTCATGTCCGCATAGCGCTTGCATCATGAGCGCCGAGTCGCGGACGGTATTGGTCATAGGACCGGAAGTTGAGGTCGGGTTATAGGCGGGTTTCGAAACGCCGCCGTATCTCGGCATCCGACCTTGGGTGGGCTTGTGACCGAAAATTCCGCAGAACGCCGCGGGAAGACGCACCGACCCGCCGCCGTCCGTTCCCGTCGCCAACGCGCACATTCCGGAAGCGACAGTCGCCCCCGCGCCTCCGCTTGAGCCCCCTGGAGTGCGACCCGGGTCCCACGGATTGTTGGCAGCCGGGAAAATCTTCGTGAATGTCTCTTCTCTGTTTCCGAATTCCGGCGTGTTCGTCTTGCCCAGGATGACGGCGCCGGACTTGCGGACCCGTTCGACGACGACCGAATCGAAGTCAGGAACCCAGTCCTGATAGAGCGCGCAGCCCAGAGTGGTTTTAAGGCCTTTTGTGACTTCCAGGTCTTTAACCGAGATCGCCACTCCGTGAAGGACCCCGGCCTCATCGCCTCTCGCCAAAGCCTCGTCGGCGGCAGTAGCGGCGCCCAAGGCGCCCTCTTCGTCGACCGTGATGAAGGAATTCAGCTGACTGTCGAGGGCGCGGACACGCCTGAGAGCAGCCTGCGTAAGTTCTACGGACGAGATTTCCCCGTTAACTACCATTTCCCGCTGTTTCCAGCCCGGCAGATACATCAGCTCTCGATCATTCATGATTTCGCTTTTCCAATTCCCGGTACAAAGTGCATTGGCACGATCCCCCAGTCCGCATGGATTGACAGCAAGTAGGTCGGCCCGCGCACAAGTTAGTCAAAGGCTTTGGCGTCAGCTCATGATCGCGCCGCCGTTGACGTTCAACGCTTGTCCGTTGATTTCCGACGCGTCGTCGGATGCGAGGAACGCCACGGCCCGGCCCATGTCCTCAGGGGTTTGCGGCCTTGGGATAGGTTGCCTCGCCTTTATCGATTCCATGAACAGGTCGTGGGGATCCCTGGCAGCAAGTTCAGGGTTGCCTTCCTGAAGATTTGAAGCGATCTTTTGCCACATGGGAGTCCACAACGTGCCGGGGCAGACGGCGTTGACCGTAACGTTGTACGGACCCATCTGCTGGGCAAGTATGTGCGTCCATTGGATCGCCGCAGCCTTCGATACCCAATAGGGAACTAACGGCTCGCCTATCCCGAGCTTAGGCCCGCGCGGGGCCCGACCGCCTTGGGAAGCGATGTTTATGATGCGCCCTTGACGCCGCTCCTGCATGTGCTCCCAAACGGCGTCCGCGGTATTGGCGAGGCCCTTGACATTGACCTGGTAGGTTGCGTCCCAGTCTTCCTCGACGTAGTGATCTCTGCTTTCAAACCCGGCGGAACCGATCACGCCGGCGTTGGCAACACAGATGTCGATTTTTCCGAGTTCGGCGATCGCCTTTTGCGCCGCTTCTGCGATAGATGCCTTGTCGGTCACGTCCGACGGCGCGCTCCCGCTTTCCCGGCCGGCCGCGCGTATCTCGCC
>JAKZUY010000335.1:0-4105 GCA_047516345.1 Dehalococcoidia bacterium
GGCGATGGGCGCAGTCGGGGAAGCCGTGGGTGTGAGATGGGCGATCGGGGGCGCGGGTCTAGTGGTTATTATGGCCAGCCTCGCGGCGGTGGCATTCGCACCAATCCTCAGGCGGGCTTAACTACAACCCTCCTGCTACCAGTCCGCGACGGCGTTGAGCGCCGTCGACCTTAGCTCCGGATCCGACCGGGCCTCCTGCAGTGCGGCCAATAGCATGCCTTTTGGCTCTCCGACGTCGTTGTGGGTACCCTCGAACTCGCAGGCGAATACGTCATCAGCGCCAATCGTTGCTGCGATGGCGTCTGTTAACTGGATCTCTCCGCCGGCGCCTGCTGTTCCATGGGCCAGGTGGTCGAACACTCCGGGACCGAGAACGTAGCGGCCGATTATCGAGAGATTTCCCGGGGCATCATCCAGCGGCGGCTTCTCTACGAGACCCCGGACGCGGTGAACGCGATTTCCCAGAGGTTCGGCGTCGATGATCCCTTTCGTCGGCACCACCTCATCAGGTACCGCCCGCGCAGCCAAAACGCTGCCTCCCCGCTCGCGATGCACTTCGAGCAGTTGGCCCAGAGCCGACAGGCTGAACCGGATGAAATCGTCTGGGAGTATGACTGCAAAATGCTCCGAACCAATTGCCTGGTGCGCAAGGTATACGGCATGGCCGAGTCCGCGAGGTTCGGGCTGAGTCACAGTCACGATGTCGGCCATATCGTTAATTTGCCGTTGCTGCTCCAATAAGGCGCGGCGGCCGCTGCTTTCCAGCGCCGTTTCAAGGTCGGGGCGGGCGTCGAAATACGCGGCTACACTCTCCATGCCGGGCGATATGACGAGAACCACCGTATCGATGCCGCATTCCGCCGCTTCGTCCACGGCGTAGTGGATAAGTGGCGTGCCCATTACAGGCAATAGTGCCTTTGGCACCGATCGGGTGACCGGCAGGAATCTGGTCCCCAGGCCGGCAACCGGGATCACGGCTTTTCGAATTTCACCTGATTGAACGGGCATGGCCTTAGGTTTGCACAATTTCCCGGTCGTGGCAGCCAACGTGGGCGGCAACTTTAAATAAACCGCGACATTTGTCGCATGGCGTTGTACGATTGAAGTGGTCGTGCTAGGCGGGGAGCTAGCGGTGCCCTTTACCCGCAATCCGCTTTAGCGGGGCTTAATTCCCCCCGGAGGAACTGTCGCCAAGGTCACTGTAAGCCGTCGAGCGGTGTTGAGAATCTGGTCCCGCGCGGCGAGGACTCACGAACTCCGTCAGGTCCGGAAGGAAGCAGCGGTAAGGGAGCCACCTCGGGTGCCGCGGGTCAGCCGGATTCGAGCTGATCCGGCCGTTCAAAGCTTGGCGCTGATCCGAAACGGGGGTGCACGGCCATTTATATCTGACAATTTCAGGAACGGCAGGCGATGGAAACACGTTGCTCAAGACCATCGTTTGCCTGGTTATACGAATCGAATGAGCCACATCGTTTCGGCGAAATGCGAGCACACGTGAACACGTCGTTTACGCACGACGATTCGGCTTTCACGGTCTGATGCCACGAAGGCGACTCGGCCAGCATTTCCTGACGGACGACGCCGTCGTTGCACGAATCGTCGCGGCCGCCGCCATTAAGCGCGGTGAACCGGTTGTTGAGATCGGCCCGGGGCATGGAGCCCTTACTGACTCCCTTGCGAGACAGGCTGAACGGCTGATTCTCCTTGAGTTGGACCCGAAGATGGCGTCGAGCCTTGAGCGGCGTTACGCCGCGGTCGACGCGGTGTCCGTTCTAGAGGCCGATGCTCGTTATGTCGAGATCGGGGACATCCCTGGTCTCGACGGGCGCCCTTACGCGGTGGTTGGGAATCTCCCGTACTACGCCGCGTCGCCCATCATCCGTAATTTCACCGAGGCGGGGAATCCTCCCGACAGAATGGTGGCGATGGTGCAGCGCGAGGTAGCGCTCAAGATGTGCGGGCGGGCAGGCCAGAAGAGCCTCCTGTCGGTAGCTGTGCAACTCTACGCCGATGTCGCGATGTTGTTCGACGTTGCGCCGGGGTCTTTTCTTCCCCCGCCCAAGGTCACGTCGACCGTGATCGAAATCCACCCACTCGGGAAAGCTCGCGTTTCACTCGAATCGGTTGAAGGATTCTTCGACATTGTTAAAGCGGGTTTCAGCCGGCCGCGGAAACAACTGCACAACTCGATGGCAACCGGATTGGGCGTGCCCAGCGCATCTTTGGCGCCTCTGTTCGAACGAGCCAACATCGATTCCGCTCGCCGGCCTGCGACGCTGTCCATCGAGGAATGGGCGGGCCTATACAGGGCAGGGCGAGGTACGCGCCTGGGCGATACGGAAATCCTCTGATGAAACTACCGGACACCCAATCCGATGCTTCCGGCGCTCGGGAGGCCATACGGGAGGAGGCGCACGCCAAGGTCAACCTGACTCTCGAGGTCATAGGCAAACGCGGCGACGGGTATCACAACATCGTCTCAATCATCCAGACGATAGACTTGCACGACGTCTTGACGGTCGAGGCAGCGGCGGACCTGTCTGTCGCATGCGATGACCCACAAGTGCCTTCCGAATCCAATCTGGCCTTGGTAGCCGCCGAAGCGTTGCGCCGCAATACAGGCGAACGCCGCGGCGCGCACATCCGCGTATCGAAGAACATCCCCGTGGCGGCGGGACTTGGAGGAGGGTCGGCCGACGCGGCTGCGGCGTTGCGGGCATTGAACCGGCTTTGGGAAACCGGTCTGTCTGACAGTCAGCTACAGGACATCGCAGCCGGGGTCGGATCGGACGTTCCGTTTCTGATCAACGGCGGCACGGCCCTTGTGCAGGGCAGGGGAGAGAATGTAAAGCTGCTGCCGAACGCAAACCTCGAATGGCTGCTGTTGGCGTCACCGAAAAGCACCATTGAAGGCAAAACGGCATTGATGTTCTCCCGCATGGACCCGTTTATGTACACGCGCGGCGTGTTGTCCCACAAACTTGCCGGTCGAATAATCGGCGGCGGTGATGTGCCGGAGGAGTTTTTCTTCAACGTATTCCGGCCCATTGTGCGAAATGTATTCCCGGGCTGGTCGGAGACTCACGACCGGCTCGTGTCATTTGGCGCAAGGGAGGTATTCGTCAGCGGTGCCGGACCCACTATGTTCGCCCTGCCTCCAAGCAGAGAGATCGGCGTGGCGTGGCAGCTGTTGCTTGGGCAGCGTGGCGTCAAGGCGTTCCTTACCCGGCCGTGGTG
Source organism: Dehalococcoidia bacterium (assembly GCA_047516345.1). Taxonomy (GTDB): domain Bacteria; phylum Chloroflexota; class Dehalococcoidia; order Lucifugimonadales; family Lucifugimonadaceae. Next base: position 3,238 of record JAKZUY010000335.1, read on the forward strand.
GCCAGATTCAACGGCCGCTCAGGGATCCGGTGCCTGAGCTCACGACGCTGGCGGCTGGCGCTATCACCGGCGCCGTCATGGGGCTCGTGTTCATTACGCACGCCGCGTTATTGCTCGTCTGGGACCCGCCGCCCCGGCTTGCCCAGCGCGCCAGCACCTCGGGCGCCGCCGGTCTGCTAATGATGGCGAGCTTCGCCGCGTTCGTTGTATGGCAATTTATAGGTGTCGCCGCGGCTGTCTTTTTCGAATTTACGTACGAACAGTATCCGAACTCGATTCCGGCCATTCCCAGCGTTATGTACCTTCTTGCTGTCCTGTTTCTCTCTGCGATGCTGGCCATGTCGGCAGTCGTCATCTTGCGGGGCCGAACCAGGCACGTCGCCTTTGAGTACGCTCTGTTTGTCGGCCTGTTCGGCTTTTTGATTCCCTTTTTGGTCAATTCTTCTTAGGTACGCGAGTCGGGACAGGAGGTCTGGATTCATGGAACAATGCACCACACCGCAGGAGACGGCGGCGGGCAGCCAAAAGTGCGACGGACGATGACGCGCCTGCAAGAAGATTAGGACTCAGAATCGACATGCGACTTGAAGGAAAAGTGGCGGTGATCACCGGGGCGGCCGTGGGCATCAAGGGCGAACTGATGAACTTCGGCGGCGGCTCAGGATGGCGTTTCGTCGAAGAGGGCGCCCGGGTTGTTCTGACGGACATTGACGACGAACGGGGTGAAAAGACAGCTGCCGATATCAGCGAAGCCGGCGGCGACGCGGTCTACATGCATCACGATGTCTCGTGCGAACAGGACTGGGATCGTGTCATTGCGGCCACATTGACCCGCCACGGGAAGCTCGACGTTTTGATAAACAACGCA
>JAKZUY010000336.1:0-3464 GCA_047516345.1 Dehalococcoidia bacterium
TCATCACCAAAGAGTTCGTCGACTCCAAGCCGCGCACGTGGGTTCAGGCGACTCCGTTGGGACGCCGTGCGTTCGCCGAATACCTATCCAACCTGCACAAGGCGCTCAACTGGCAGCCGCGTACATGACCACCTGAGGCGAGATCCTACGGAGCGTTCAGAGATCGTTCCAAGCGCTTGTTCAGGATCTTCAATATGTAAGCCCTTACGGCCTTTCCCTGCCTTGGAGGGAATCTACTGAGTCCCTCTTTGGTGGGCACTACCGAACGGTCTGGGGTCAGTGGGGTGGGCTGTTCCGCCTCGTCGACGGTAGGTTCTTCGGCTTCGCTCAGGATGACAATTGTTCTGGGACACCCTCTTAGGCGAACCCACGAGCGTTCTTTAACGACACCGCCACGTCCGCGGCGCCCCGCAGAATTGCGCCGTCCAAAGTGACCAGGCGGACTCCCAGTGTTCGTGCCATAACGACGAATTCCGCGTCGTATGCGGTGAGGCCGCACTCCAGTGCGACGTCGAACACCTGCGCGCTCGTAACGGTCGCAGTGCGGTCACCCAGAATCTCGGCGGCGTCATCACTCATGGCTTTGGCCTGGTCCGAGACCAGAGCGCCATGGCGTACGAATCCAAGCAGGACGTTGCGTAGCTCGCTCATTAGGAGGACAGGCGCGGTCCACTCAGGGTCCTGCTCAAACAGCAGGGCGGCGTCGGTGCTGCCTTCCCCGCCCATCAAGAGATGCGTCATTACGTTCGTATCGACGACTATCAAGGCCGCCCGGTGTTCCGCATCTTTCGGAGGGTCCCTTCGCTCAGGTCTACCTGTCCGATAGTCTCGTGCCGCAGCCGTATCCGTTCGAGAAGGGTCTCGGAATCAACGGGCTCGCCCCGAACCGATGCCGTCAGCCTCGAGAGGATCTCTCCGTTCAGGCTGCGGTGATTGCGGATCGCGGCTGACCTGAGCTCCCGATGTAACTGGTCAGGGATGCCGCGGAGCGCCAAGTTGGGCATATTTTCTTCCTTTAGCCACTTTGATCCCGTATTAGTATCATGACGCTATCATATTCGCAGACAATCAATAGCGGATGCCAGACTGGTTTTGCGCCGCGAATCGTCGAGTCTCGACAAAGACGGCAGATGTGACTCTGCCAATGAGTACGAGGTGAACTCGACGATGTCCCAGACCGGACCGCGCAAGTGAGTATTAGAAACTCAGTTCGACTACCAATTAAGGGGCAAAATGGGCGCGTCCCTACCCTGCCGTCGCTTGCCCGGGCACTGGCAGCAGCATTCGAGACATGTCGGCGCCAGGATCATTCGGGAGCGCCTTGACAAATATACGAATACCGTGTTATTAAAGGGTGCCGCCAAACAGGATAACTCTTGAAATATCAGACGTGTTTCGTGTTTCGTGTTTCATATCGCAAGCTGTCAGTCGGCCATTCATTCGTAATCTCAGGAGCGTACAGGAGTGAAGAAGATGATCATGAGGCCGTACAAATCCAGACTGCTGATAGGGCTTGGCGCGATTTGCGTGTTGGCTATCGCGGCCGCCTGCGGTGGTGGGGCGCAGGAGGATGCCGTTACCAAGGAAGATCTTCGCTCCGTGGTACAGGAGGCAATGGCCGAGTCGGCCCCTGCCCCTGCGCCGGCGCCTGCAGGGCCAAGTGCGGAGGAGATGAGGGCGTTGGTTTCCGAAGCGGTAGCGGCGGCGGCGCCCGCTGCGTTGGGTCCAGCGGAGATCGGGGCGATGGTGGAGGCTGCTGTCTCAGCGTTCTCCGCCGACACGGTCTCCGGAGAAGATATCGAGAGGTTGGTGACCAACGCGGTCGAGGAAGCGGTCTCTCAAGGACCTACACCCCTGAGCGCCTCGGAGATCGAGGCCATCGTCGGTGCGGCGATCTCTGCGATTCCGATACCGGAGCAGATCGTGACGGTCGTTACCCCCACCGCGATGCCTGCCGCCCCGGCTACAGCAATGGTGCCATCTCGCGCGTTACCAGCGTCTAATTCGGCCTCAGGAATGCTTGTTGTGGCTATATCCGCTAGTGGCCCCGGCGTGGGTCTCAACAGTTCAGGCCCGCCTGATCTGATGCAGGAGAGCTTTGGTATCGGCGAGTCCTTATTCATCCAGGAACACCCGGAAATTTGGGAGGCGCCTCACCTCGTGGCTAGTTGGACGGTGTTCCCGGATCTCACGGGCGTATCCCTAACTGTTCGAGAAGGAGTGCAGTTCCATAAGGGCTATGGCGAAATGACGGCAGAAGACCTTGCCTGGAATATGAATGACTCGAACGCAGCTGTCACTCCAACCAGCATCCACGGGCAAGCGGGCGATTTCGCCGGGATAGTAGGAGAGGCGGTGGTGACCGGGCCGTACACCCTGGATGTCCCCTTCACGAATTTCGACCAGCAGTGGGCGTCAAGGGCGTTTAACCAGAATGATCAAGGCCTCGCGGTGTTCAGTAAGAAGGCCTTTGACGAAAACGGCGCAGACTGGATGCGTGAGAATATAGTCGCCACAGGTCCGTTTTCAGTCGTGGAGTGGGTGGCGGAAGATCGGATAGTCGTCGAGCGATTCGACGGCTATTGGGGCGATGTGGCTAAGCTCGATCAGGTCAGGATACAAATAGTTCCGGACAACTTTACCCGTAAGGCATTACTCGAAACGGGTGACGCCGATGTCGCTGGGATAGATTTCAAGGACCTCCCCTCCCTCGTGTCCCAGGGCTTTGTCACTACCGGCGCCGGTGGGGGAAGTGAATGGATCTTGTGGTTTGCCGGCAACTATTGGGAGAAGACGCACGCCATCACCGGCGAGCCCATAGACTGGGGCCAAATCCACTCCCATTCAAAACAGCACGCTTGGCGTGCCCATCCAGATGATGCTGAGGATATGGAGAACGCGCGCAAGGTACGAAACGCCCTTGCTATGGCTATAGACCGGGAACTAATGGTCGAGACCCTGACCGGGGGCCTCGGCTGGCCGGCATACATGGGATTTTTCAGTGCGAACGATTCTAACTGGCAGGATCGATGGGATGTCCCCTACGATAAGGCTGGGGCAGAGCGCCTTTTGGATGAAGCAGGAAGGCCGGCAGATGACGACGGGGTGCGTTTCAGTATCCCGGTCTATACAAACTCCGAAACCTCATTTGGCGGCGAGTTGGCAGATACGATTGCCTCATTCTGGCGGCAAATTGGGGCAGACGTGGAGGTCCAGAAGTACGCTTACTCTCTCTTCAGGCCCGCCGTTGTGTCTCGCGGGTGGGTCTTGCCCCAAATATCGGCCTGTTGCCCGAACCAGGTGCCAGAGCCCTGGAATTGGCCCCGGTTCTCCTTCTGGAATACGACCATAACGAGGGGAGGTTTCGGTGGTGGTCTGGAAATACCCGACATCGCCGATTTCTACCAACGGGCCAGCGCCGAGCCTGATCCCGAAAAGAGAATCGAGATCAACAATGCGTTCGC
>JAKZUY010000337.1:0-4214 GCA_047516345.1 Dehalococcoidia bacterium
TCACAGTCATCTGAGTCACGCGAGGCCGACGCCGATGTACCGCTCGAGCCAATCGAGGAGGAGGCGGTAGTATTCGACGATCATGCTTGGGTGGCCGCTCTTTCGGAAAGCGTGGGTGGAGTCCGGGAATCTGACGAACTCGACGGTCTTGCCGAGGCGCTTTAGCGCGACGAAGTACTGCTCGCTTTGCTCTATGGGACACCGCAGGTCGTTCTCCCCGTGCAACAGGAGCACGGGAGTCCGGACCTCGGGCGCATAGGTGATGGGCGAATGGCGGAGGAACTCGTCCCGGGCGTCAGTGTACACGCCCCCCCAATTGAGTTCTCCGAAACTCGTGCCGATGTCGGAGGTGCCGTACATGCTGTGCAGGTTGGCGCACATCGAGGCGACGATGGCTACCTTGAACCGGTGGTCGTGTCCGACTATCCAGCTGCTCATGAAGCCGCCGTAGCTGGATCCGTGAACGGCCATACGGTCATCGTCTACGTATGGCCGCGTGGCCAGTTCGTCCACCGATGCGAGGATGTCGAGATAGTCTTCGCCGCCCCAATCGCCGAGCACCGACTTGGTAAACTCCGGGCCGTAGGTCGAGGAGCCTCGCGGGTTCACGGCCAGCACGATATACCCGTTGGTCGCAAGAATTTGGTGCACGGGATCGAAGTTGTCGGAGAAGCGGCCGTTCGGCCCACCGTGGATGTCCAGCACCACCGGGTAGCTCTTCGTGTCGGTGAAGTCGGGAGGCAGCAGAACACGCGACTCAATCTCCAAACTGCCGCGATGAATGGTGAATTTCTCCATGCGGGCGGGCGTATGCGAGTCGAGGTATGGCTCGGTGTACGAGGTGATCGCTTGCGTTGCTCCGGTATTGAGATCGACGTGCGTCAATTCTCCCGGTGACCGGGGCGATTCGGTGAGGATGACCGCATGAGAGGCGTTCCCGTCAATGGAGGCGCTGTCCGAGTGCACGCCGCCGCTCGTGATGAGCTTGAAGTGGCTGCCGTCGGAACGGACGGAGCATACGAAATACTCTCCACGATGGGCGCCGACGAACACAATGCCGCGCTCGGCAGTCCACGACAGCCCGCACTCCGGAACAGGAGTGTAGAGGCCGTCTGTGATCCTGCGAACGCTCCCCCCCGCACCCAGAACGTATAGCCACGCGGAGCGCGGGTCCCACATCTCGGGGTCATGGCATCCAATGGCCGCCAGCGACTCGCCGTCCGGCGACCATTCGACCGCCCACACAAAGGGGAGACTTTCCGACCACGAGACCGGCTTGCCGTCTGGCAATTTCACAACCTTGACCTGCGTGTTGGTGGTGAAGTCTCGACCCTCTATATCGTCGGAAATGAAAGCGAGCGACCTGCCATCGGGTGACCATCTGGGTAACCAGTTGTCTCCCTCGCCGTCCGTGATTTGACGGGTACGCCCCGACTCGACATCCGCCACGAAGATATGCCGAAAGGTGTCGCCGGTATATCCACGGACGTCATGACGGTAGCGGACGCGACGGACGACGCGCACGCGGGGCAGGCTGGACTCTTGCCCATCCAACGCGTCGGGGTCGACGGACGAGACGGCCGCGATTTTGTCGCCGTTCGGTGAAAGGGAGAACTCTTCCACACCACCCGCGAGGCCGGTAATACGCCTCGCTTCTCCGTCGTCCAGGGGAATCGACCAGACCTGCTTTCTGCCGCCGTCGTCCGGACGAAGGAAGAGAACGCGTGCGTCATCGACAACCGGGGCGGTGTCGGCGGGCCCGCCGGTCAGCGTGGAAGGATCATCGAACGGACGGCGTGAAACGATGATTCGTGCCTTGCGCTCCATCGCCGCACGGTCAATTGTCGTCTCGACGAACGCCAACGTGGAGCCGTCGTCGGACAGGTGCGGCTGCGAGACCGAAGGGACTTCAAAGATATAATCGTGAGTAATGGGGAGAGGCATTGTGCTCCTTCGAATCGCAAGTGCGTTCAGGACAGGCTGAACGACCGGGCACATGGATAACGGTTAGACCGGTCACATACGTAACACTTTCAAAGGCGTCTTGTCGACACGTCTTGCGGTGTTGTCGAGGACGCCGATGAGGAGCGTGCTGAAGTGTATGGGCCATGTTCGTTCGTCCTGTTAGACGGGGCGCGTAAGGAAGACGGGGGATCGGGGGTTGTCGTGCCACACCCGTCATGCCCCTTCTGTAGTGGCGCCTCTTGTGGGCGCCTTGAAGCCGTCGGAGGCCCGATTCGGGACACGCGTCCCCATGTCTGTCGTCTGGGCGTCCGGATGCTGCCGATTCCAGGCTGCTGATGAACGTATTAAAGTCTGTGGCTTCCAAAACACGCCTGATGAATTCAACGGGGGAAGAATGATCCGGGGCGGGTTACGTTGATGCTCAGTATCGCTAATCGTCACCGCCTATAATCTCGTGTTCCGAGCGGATCACGGAAATCGCAATGCTGTCGAGAATGTCCGCCCGGGTCACATCAATGAGGCGCTTCTCCGCGATGGCCTGGAGATCATCGAGAACGGAGTCAGAAGCTGTGCTCTCCAGCACAACAATCGTCTCTATCTGACGCGTCGCTGAGTCGAACGACGTGTTGGCGTTGAGCACTCCAAGCGCCTTGAACACTGCGTAGTGGACGGCCGGGATCGCAGTTTTGAGTTCTGCCTCAGTGATGCCCGGAACGGTGCGCACTTCGACTGAAACGCCACTGTGACTGCTGGTGAAAATGGCGATTATGTCGAGCGCTGACTCAGGACGGCTTTCCGTGAAAGCGACCCAGGCATGAGCGCCATCAACGATCTCCGCTCCTGCGAAAGTTGCGGGCGCCGCCTCGCGGATTTTTGAGACCGCCAAGGCGAAGTTGTCGTTCCAGGCATACCGGTCGATGGCCTCCTGGAGAGATATGCCGTATTGGTCGGCGACGGCCTGCAAGTCAATTAGCTCCGTGTCACTAGGGGGGTCGTCGATTTGCGGCGGCGCAACCTCCGGCGGGGGCGGGTCCGTGCCTCCTGCGTCTCCTGCTTCGTGCCCAAGGAGGCGGATACTCCCAAAGACAGCAAAAGCAGTCTCTTGTTGCTCGGGCGTCAAGTCTTCACCCACAAGGTTAAGACTGGGACCTCCGAGGTCAGCAAAATAGACGCCGGTGTACCCTTCGCCGGGGACCATAGAAGTGAGTAGCTTCGCCTCAAAGCCACCCACATCTCTGTAAAGCACGGAATAGCGGTGTGGTGGGTTAGCGGCTAGGTCCAAGTTCCATGAGAATCCGCCGTAGTCAAAGGTTAGCCGCACTCCATCGCCTGTCACTTCGCCTACATAGGAATCGATTCCCTGAAATTCATTTAGTTCCCATCCGGGAGGTAGTTGCAAAGAGAATCCCGGCTGGTTCGGCCACGCCGGCACTTCCACTATCCTCCAGTCCGGCGGCGGTCGCAAAGAAAATGGAACGCGTGACTCGACGCTCACTATTTTCCCGGTGTGCATGTCAACGACGACCCGATCTCCCAGTGGCTCACTGAGTTGGATCTCAACGATGCCTCCACCGCAGTCCGGGCCACCTTGGAAAAAGGGTCGGGAAGAGGCAACCACCTTGACTTGCACGTCGACATCCGTCTCCCGCAACAGCACCACTTCCTGGTCCCCTTGGCAGGGGCCGCCGGTACCGAATACTAGCCTGTCTGGATACAAAAAAGCCCCTCCGAACACACTCACTTCGCCGCGCATGGTGTATACGCCGAAGCCGAGCAACAACCAAACCGCGAAAGCCATCAACCCGATCACTACAACCGCTGCGACAATCAGGAGTCCCAGACGGCCGGACAAGAGTCCTTTTGAACCAGAGGTGTTAGTCACAAGTCCTCCTTTGGTTGACAGCGCTCACTTTGCGTCGAACAAAAACACCCGCGTCTCCGTCTTCCATGGAATGTCGCTCGTCGGGAGCCAGCTTGCGATATCTATCGAGTCTGAATCGAATGTAGTGGCCCGTACCTACTACCATCCCTCCGCCCAATGTCACTATAAGCCACGCCCGCGCCAACGTTATGTCTGTGACGAGACTGAGAACCAGAATAGTTGCGAGCGAGTAAAGACTCGCCGAGAGGAGTCCCGCTCCCCCAAAAGCTCTGACGAGAAGCTGCGTATGCATCAACCTGTGATTATTGTTTGGCCGGAGTCGTTTGACAAAGAACTCTTCAGGCTTGACGAAATAGGGCAGAACGAC
>JAKZUY010000338.1:0-3424 GCA_047516345.1 Dehalococcoidia bacterium
ATTCGTTGTGATACCAAGTTGTAACGATGAGGCCATATAAGCGACCAGGTTGGGCGTTCCAAGGCAGGGACGGGGTGGGTTTCAAACCCACCCCTACAGGTATCGTAATTTGTGGCGTAACTGAAACGAATTGGTCTTATACCTCATTCGCGGGCCTGCAAGGACCGGCGGCATTCACTCCGAGATTCGAACTCAGTCCGATTGGCCGATATTCAGCAGGTGGCCCATCTTTTCCTGCTTCGTTTCGAGGTAGCGGCGGTTTTCGTCCCGTGCCGGCGCCACAATCGGCACGCGCTCGACCATCTCGAGGCCGAACCCCTGCAATCCGATCAGTTTTTTCGGATTGTTTGTCAGAGCCCTGAACCTTCTGACTCCCAGGTCCCGAAGGATTTGGGCGCCAACGCCATACTTCCGCAGGTCCATCGGGAAACCAAGTTTCTCGTTGGCTTCCACGGTGTCCAGTCCCTGGTCCTGCAGGGCATAAGCCCGGAGCTTATTGTGCAGACCGATGCCGCGGCCTTCTTGCCGCATCAGAATGAAGACGCCGCGTTGTTCGGCCTCGATGGCCTGCAGGGCCATAGCCATCTGATCGCCGCAGTCGCAGCGGAGGCTTCCGAACACGTCCCCGGTCAAACACTCCGAATGCACGCGGATCAGAACAGGGTTTTCGTCGTCTATCTTGCCCTTAACCAACGCCACGTGCTCAAGGGCGTCCACAGTGCTGCGATATGCAATTGCCGTAAAGTCCCCGTGTTTGGTCGGCAAATGGGTCTCGGCGACGCGTTGCACCAATTTCTCCGTGGTCATGCGAAACGAAATCAGATCGGCGACGGTCACGATAGGAAGATCGTATTTTTGTGAGATCGTCTCGAGTTGCGGCATGCGGGCCATCGTGCCGTCTTCATTCATGATCTCGCAGATGACCGCGGCGGGGCGTTGTCCGGCCAGCAGTGCCAGGTCAACGGACGCCTCCGTCTGACCGGACCGGACCAGCACGCCGCCATCGTGGTACGCCAGGGGAAAGACGTGGCCGGGTCTCGCAAACTCCGACGAATGGGAGGCGTCGTCGGCCAGTAACTTGATCGTCCGGGCGCGGTCCGCGGCTGAGATGCCCGTCGTCACGCCGGCAAGCGCGTCGACCGACACCGTAAACGCCGTGCCCAACGGCGCGGTGTTGTTGTTCACCATCGGGGGAAGTTCAAGCCGGTCGAGGTCGACTTTTTGCATAGGGACGCAGATGAGTCCGCGCCCGTGCCGTGCCATGAAGTTGACGGCCTCCGGCGTAACCATTTCGGCCGCCATCGCAAAATCGCCCTCGTTTTCGCGTTCCTCATCGTCGACGATGATGACGATCCCGCCCGAGCGAAACTTGTCTATGGCCCTCGTGACCGAAGTCGCTGCGTCTGTGGTCATCTCGTCAGGTATCTGAACCAACTCCAGCGTCCTTTTGTGTCATGGCTGTCAGGTAACCCGCGGTGAGTTGCTCCAGGTACTTCGCGGTTATGTCCGCTTCAAGGTTTACCCTGTCTCCAACTTTGCGCGATCTCAAAGTAGTGTTGTCCTTTGTGTACGGAATGATGGCCACCGAAAAGCCGGTATCGCAGCGGTCGACGACCGTGAGACTGATCCCGTCCAGAGCGATGAATCCCTTCTCGACGATGTATCTCATTATATTTGCGGGGGCATCCACGTATACCAGCGTAGAAATTCCGTCAGCAGTCATCGCCGATAGTCGTCCGGTACAGTCCACGTGACCCTGCACGAGGTGCCCACCTACGCGATCGCCGTATGACAACGACCGTTCGAGGTTTACGTCGTCGCCGGCAGCGATTTCGTCGAGGGCAGTCCTGTTAACGGTTTCGCTCACGGTCTCGACAGTGAACGCGGCATCGTTCTTTTCGACCACTGTCAGGCACGCGCCGGACACCAGGATGCTGTCCGAAACACTAAGGCCATCAAGCGCCCTGTTTCCCGAAACGGTGAGTCGCCGGCCATCGTAGCTCTCAACCCGGCCGACCTCTTCGACGATTCCGCTGAACATGTCCGGTTCTATCGCCTGTTGGCGCTCATGAATTCACGTGCCGCGATCAGATAAGAAAGCAGGTCGCCAATCGCCAGTGGTTAATGAGAACCACCCTAAAGTGACGAACAGCCGCCGATGTTCCAAGATGATTTTGCCTCGCAGGCTGACACCTTCAAGGTCACGCCTTCTTCGGTATGTAACCGGTCGTCAGTATATCCAGCCCCAACTGCGTGCGGTGAACGTCAACCAGCCTGAGCGCGTCACCTATATCGCTCACTCCGCTGCCGCCTACAGGCGTCGGGGCGTTTTTGCCTCCGACAATGACCGGGGCGACAAATGCCGCCACCTTGTCCACGAGACGTTCGTCGAAAAGCGTGCCAAGTATTGAACCGCCGCCTTCAAACAGCGCGTTATGAACGTCCCGCAGCCCCAGAAAGGAGATCAGCCGTCGGAGGTCGACCCGCCCGCCACGCGTGGGTAGCTGGACCACCTCGACGTTACTCGCCGGAGGGTCCACCTCGGTACCTTGTCCGACGGCCCAAATCACCTGGCCTGGTTCGGCGAACACCCTGGAATCCCGCGTTATCCGGCCATTGGTGTCCACGACCACGCGCAAAACCGGCCGACCGGTCTGCTCGCCGCGGTCGCCGCGGGCGGTCAGCCTGGGGTTGTCCTTCAACACAGTTCCGGCGCCAACGATCACCGCCTCCGACATACCGCGCATGTCGTGAGCCTGTTGCCGGGCCATCTCGCCCGTTATCCATTGTGAACTGCCGGAATGTGTAGCGATCTTTCCATCGAGGCTCATCGCGAACTTGGCCGTTACAAACGGCAGGCCGGTGCGAATGTGCTTGCTGTAGCCCTCGATAAGTTCCAGCGCCTCCCGGCGGAACTCGCCGGCGCAGTCCGTCACAACGTCAATTCCAGCCGATCGGAGCAGGGCGAAACCCTTGCCGTTAACAGAGCGGTTAGGGTCCTCGATCGGACATTCGACCCGGGTGATGCCGGACTCGATAATGGCGTCGGTGCAGGGCGGGGAAACTCCCTTGAAACCGTGCGGCTCCAGCGTGCAGATCAGAGTGCCGCCGCGCGCCGCGCCGCCTGCATCGAGGAGAGCCGCCACCTCGGCGTGGTGGCCCGGTCTGGCCTGCGTACGACCCGCCCCGACAAGCTTGCCGTCCTTCACGACGACCGCGCCAACCGGCGGCCGCGGCGCAACCCCGCCAGCGGCCTGCCTGGCCAGATCAAGCGCTCGTCGCGGGAACGGATCGGTCATTGTCTGCATGTAATACGTTGGGGGTGGACTAAGGCCTGTTCACATAAAAGTGTACGTATCACCACCCCTCGGCTGTCATTCCGAACGTAGTGAGGAATCTCAAAACCTTTTCCTGAAACCAGGCT
>JAKZUY010000339.1:0-13601 GCA_047516345.1 Dehalococcoidia bacterium
CTCGTCCATATTTCGGGGGGAGGTTGAAATGAATGAATTTTTAAAATTCTGCGAGTGGCGCACGGCCGGCGGCTACGAGCGCGCTATCGGACAAGTGGGGGACTCCAGGCAGGATCCAGGTTCGTGTTCGCAAACAGCGACAATGCGCTCCTGACGGATAGGGTGATAGTGCAGCCTGTCCGAACTGACTCGTCCTGCCGATTTTCCGACGAACCAGGCTACCCAGATGATCTAACAGGTGGGTCAACCCAATTTGTAATGCGAAGCCAATGAACCTGCCCAATCCCAGAATTCGATGTCACCCAGTTTCTGACGCGAATTCATCGTGCGTTGTGCGACGCGGCGGGCATATTTTCCGATGTCATGAATGACCGCGGGAAAATGTTGGCAGCCCGGGCATTCGCTCCTGGCGACATCCGGTGTGTCGAGGTACCAGTGCCCGTTCCAGGGCCGGGCGAGATGCTCGTTAGTACGGAGTCGGCATCAATCTGCGGCAGCGACCTGCATATGGCGTTGCTTGGGTGGGCCATTTCGAAATGGCCCGCTCCGGCAGGGCATCCCGGCCACGAGGCCGCCGGAATCGTCGTTGAATCGCTGAGTCCTCGCTTCAAACCCGGTGACCGCGTACTGACTGCGCCTCACATATGGAATTCGCTTTGTTTCGCCGAATATCAGGCGATCGACGAGGCACATGTCTCGCCTTTACCCTCGAATATGCCCTTTGACCACGCCACGATGGCCCAGCAACTGGGTACGGTGATATACGCCGCCAAACGACTGACGCACGTCGAAGGGGCCGTATGCGCGGTTGTGGGACAAGGTTCGGCCGGTCTGTTTTGGAACTACGTCCTTAAAAGGCAGGGCGCCGCCAGCGTGATTGAGGTCGAACCGTTAGCGCACCGCAGGTCGGTGGGAATGCTTTATGGAGCAGACCTCGCAGTAGACCCAGCCAGCGACCAGGTGTTAGAAACCGTGATGGACTCGACAGGCGGGCAGGGCGCCGACATCGTAGTGGAGGCCGTAGGCAAGACGGACACGTTGAGTTCAGTATTCGATCTCGTTAGGGACGAGGGGCAGGTCGTGCTGTTCGGACTTCCCGAGACGGACGCTGAAGTTCCCTTCCGCTACGGTTCGTTCTTCAGAAAAAGGGCGACTGCGTTCACCGTGTTCGGATCCCAGGACGAGCCGGGACAGTCGAGCTACATGACGGCGCTCGAGTGGATCGCGCGGGGCGAAATTGACCCGGCGCCGATCCTGACCCACACACTCCCAATCGAACAGGTGGGGCGGGCATTTGCGATGGCTGACGCCCGCGAAAACGGAGTCGTCAAGGTTTCGTTGTCTTTTTGACCGGCGGAAACCTGAGCGCTTCGTAGGTCTACCAGTCGGCTACGCTGCCGTCTTCGAAATACTGCTCACCACCCAATTCCCGGTGGTATCCGGATTGATCACCAGAGTACTGGATCGTCGCAACTTGCTCGTCCACTTCCACGCCAAGGCCAGGCTCATCCCACAACTCGATGTGCCCGTCTACAACTCGCCATGGACGTTTCAATAAGCCTTCACCCAACGACGCATCCACCTGTTCCTGAACGAGGAAATTAGGCACGACGGCGTCGACGGTCATGCAGGCGGCAAGCGCCAGAGGACCTATGGCTGAGTGGGGCATGACGTGTTGGTAATACACCTCGGCGTAGTTCGCAATCTTCTTTAACTCGGTCGGGCCGCCGCAGTGCGCAACGTCTGGCTGCAAGAAGGAAACGCACTGCTTTTCGATGACGTCCCTGAACTCCCATCGGGTCAACAGCCGCTCGCCCGTCGCAATGGGGAATGGCACGTGATCCGACACCAGTTTGAGCGCGTCGGGGTTTTCCTGCGGAACTGGCTCCTCGACAAACATCGGGCGCATACCCTTGATCTCATTGCACACTTCGATAGCCAGCCCCGGCGTCATCTTGCCGTGAAAGTCGAAGCACAACTCCACGTCGGGGCCCACCCACTCGCGCATCGTGTATGCGCACTTGACGAAACGGTCGATTGTCGACGGCGGCTCGTGGGCCCGAAACGTCTGACGTCCCGTCCCGGACTTGTAGGCCGTGTAACCGGATTTGGCCAGGAGATCGAGGCGAGTTCGGGAACGCTCCATCCCCTCATCCGTTAGATCTTCGATCCCCCAGTGGGCGTAGACACGGATGCGGTCGCGCACCTTGCCGCCCATCAACGCGTAGCTCGGAACGCCGTAGTGCTTGCCTGCGACGTCCCATAACGCCGCGTCCAGCGCCGCGATGGCGGTCATATTGTGGGCGCCGCCGCGAAAGAACGCCGATCGGTACATCTGTTGCCAGTGATGTTCGATGAGCAACGGGTCTTTGCCCACGAGGTAGTCGGCATACTCACTTACCGCGGCGGGGACTGAAACAGGCTTGCCTTCGAGCGTGCTTTCGGCCCACCCCTCAATCCCTGAGTCAGTGGCGATTCTGACGAGACGGGTGCGCGGCGCTGGCGCGAATTGATCGATTCTTGTGATCTTCATCGTCGTATCCTGATTGCCCGAAACCTACTCGCAGGGCCATGCGAAGTCAGTCTCGAATTCCGGTTTGCCTGTGGCGTCGACCCTGACCCGATACAGCTCCCCGCCCCGGTGAGCGTCGAAGTCATAGCCCTCGGGTTCGAGGCCGCTCGGAGGTTCACCTGTGCCACTCCTTGCCGTCGTCACATAGAGGTCATTCAGTCCCGGGCCGCCGAACATGGCGGACGAGGTCTGCGTTGCCGGAAACCCGATGCGCTGCAGTTCGCTGCCGTCCGGGGCGTACTTGATTACACAACCGCTGCCCCAGACCGCGCCCCAAACGTTGCCGTCGGCGTCGACTGTCATGCCATCGGGAACACCCATGTCGAGCCCCAATTGCACAAACGTGCGACGGTTGCTCATGGTGTGGGTCGAAGGGTCGTAGTCGTATTTGTAGATGGTCCTTGGGCCGCAGTCTGTGTGGTAGAAGGTCTTTAAGTCCGGCGAAAAGCCCATGCCGTTGGAGATCGCAAGCCCTGTGGCCACCTCTTCGATCCCGCCATCCGGCAAGAACCGGTAAAGGACGCCGTTGTTCTCGCCGTCGAACATGCTGCCAGCGTAGAAACTCCCGTCAGGGCCGACGGTCACATCGTTGAATCGATACTTGTCGTCATGGTGGAGCCACGTCCAGTCGGAGTCAGACCGCCATAGCATCATGCCTTCCCACGTCCCAAGTGTGAGGCCACCCTGCTTGTTGACCGCCAGGCCGCCTACGAAGATACCGTCGTGAATCGTGCGATGTTGCCCGGTGGCAGGAACGTACTCGAACAATCTGCCAGTGCGGATGTCAGTCCAGTATAGTTTTTGCGTGTGTGGGTCCCAGACCGGTCCTTCGCCAACCACGGCCTTTTCATCCTGAATCAGTTCGATTTCGAAGTTCACGTCTCGCCTCCAGCCAAGGGTTGTCTCGATACAAGCGATCCGATTCTATGCCCTCTGGACTCGGAAACTACGTCGCGGTGGCCAAATCCTGCTGAACGGGTAAGTTTGCTGGGCGTTAAACTCGAATGATCGAAAGCAGTGGGGGAGTGGCGGAATGGTAGACGCGCATGCCTTAGGAGTATGTGCCTTCGGGCGTGTGGGTTCGAATCCCACCTCCCCCACCACGGTGTACTGTAAGCGGTACCGGGATCCTGCAAGCTACCTCCTCGGCGTTCCTGCCGGGTATGAGGCTGTCGTCGGGCATGGGGATGACGGCCCTGCCGGGGAGCAACTTCGATCTAATTCATGTCGGGCATGATGAAGGCCCTCGACTGGGTGAACTCCCTTTTCTTCGGGAATTCCCACATGTCCCGGGCGAAGGACATTGCGGAGGGATTCTGGGGCCACGCAAGCTATACGTGGGCACGGAACTGTCTCTCATCGCAAGCATTTGACACGGGAAATCGACCGGCATGCGCGCGCCGGAGCGTCATAGCTGGCGCAGGAGTGGATCGAGGCGGTCTCGCAGCCAATCGCCCAGGAAATTCATCGACATTACCACTAAAAAGATCGCGGTTCCCGGGAAGGTGGACATCCACCAGGCGGTAGTCAGGTAATCCCGGCCATCGGCGACCATCCGGCCCCAGGAGGGGATGGGAGGTGGAATACCTACTCCCAGGAAACTGAGGGTCGATTCCGCCAGGATAAGGCTCCCAACATACAAACTTGCAATCACAATGAGAGTGTTGACGACACCGGGAAAGATGTGCCTAAAGATGATTCTGAAGTGCGACGCGCCGGCGACTTTCGCCAGCGCAACATAATCTGACGTCTTGAGAGTGAGAGTCAATCCTCTGATCTGGCGGGCAAAGCCATCCCAACTGAAAAAGATCAACAAGCCCAATACCAACGTCGTGCTCGAACCGAAGACAGAGGCGGTGACCAGGGCGATCAACAGGAACGGCATCGCAAGTGTCAGGTCCACCATGCGCATGATGAGTTCGTCGACAACCCCTCCCGCGTATCCGGCCACCAAACCAAGCGTGGTGCCGACCACTCCTCCCACTCCCAGAACGATGGCTGCGACCATAATCGAGATTCTGGACCCGTGGATGACGCGGGTCAAAATGTCGCGGCCAACCCGGTCGGTCCCCAGAGTGTAGTTACTGATTCCACCTTCCAACCACACTGGCGGTGTGGCGCGGTCCCGTAGCTCTCCGCGTCTGGGATTGTGGTCTGTCAACTGAGACGCGAATACCACGGCGATCATCACCATTGTCATGATGATCATAGGAATAATAGGCCAGTGCCGGAGTACGTATAGCGTCTTCGCTGCGGCTGTCATTGAGTATTCAGCTCCAGCTCAGACCGGCTCGCACCGTCGAGAATAGCGCCACTCATGTGTAACGAATTCTCGGATCGATCACCACGTAAAGAACATCGACCAACAGGTTTGCTATCACAAATACCACCGTGGTGAACATCACGACTCCCACGATTACCGAGAAGTCGTTGTCAAGCGTGGCCTGGACCGCGAGGCGGCCGAGGCCCTGGCGTGCGAACACGATCTCAGTGACCGCCGTGCCCGTGATGAATCCGGCGAGGATGAGCCCCATGTGTGTGATCGGGGCGATCATTGCGTTGCGGATGGCGTGCTTCCAGACGACCCAAGTGATGGACACGCCCTTGGCCCTGGCGAATTTGATGTACTCGGAGTCCAGCACGTCCAGCATTGACGACCGCACGAGGCGCATTGTCGACGCCGAGACCGCCCAGCCAAGCGTCAGAGATGGCAATACCAGGTGCTTGGGACTGCCCGCTCCAAAAGTTGGCAGCCACCCCAGGTATACCGCAAAGAAGAGTACGGACAGGATGCCCACCCAGAAACCTGGCAGCGCCTGGCCGGCCAAAGCGAACAGCCGACCCGCTAAATCCCATTTGGAGCCGCGCCTGACCGCCGTCAGCACTCCCATAGAGACCCCCAATAGGAGGGCCCAGCCAAATGCAGGCAACGCCAACTCCAGAGTGACCGGAATCCTGGCACGAATCACCTGCCAGGCACTTATGCGCTCAACAAGTGACTCGCCAAAATCGCCCTTGAGAGCCTTCGAGGCCCAGACCAGATACTGGATGGGGATCGGCTTGTCTAACCCCATCTCCTTACCCCAAAGGTCGTAGTTTTCCTTTGTGGTGTATATGCCCTCTCCAAGGTAAAGGGCGCGCGGATCGCCCGCCGTACGAGAGAGGGCGAAGATGAAGACGCTAACCAGCACCAGCATCACGAACATATTTAGAAAGCGACGAACGATGAACCTTGCCATCGGCGATCCTGCTGAGTCTAACTAGCTGCATGCGGCCGGCATTTATTGCCGGGCCCACGCGGCGCCCAGTAAGCAAGATCGGACGAGCGCCGGGGCGCTCGTCCGATCGATTATTAGGGCGCCAAACTTTGGTCCGGCCCTACCTCAACACTACCGTTTCCAGGCTGTTCGGTTCGGCTCTGCCGCTGCCGTAAGGTACCCATTCGGCTACGGTCGGAGCAACGGCGATCTGCGCACCCTGGGATGTGTAGATCGACGCGTGAAGCATCCAGTGCTGTACGAATTCCGTGATGGCTATGTTGTTCCGGACCCGTGTGTCGAAGTCGGACTCTTCGAAGTTCTGGTAGGTGTACGCGATTATCTCATCCGGCACCTCATAGCCTCTTTGCCATCCGGTCGAAGGCTTGAGGAACTTGCCCTTCGGGTCGTCATAGAACCCCGCCAACATACCGAGCGTCCACGGCCTGTTGAACTCCCTGGATACCACCGCCGGCCGGCCGGCCGAATAGGGTGTGGTGTCGATAGTTACCGTCAGACCGACCTCCTCCCAGTACTGCGCGATCGCTTCCGCGAAGTCCAGAGGAGAAAGCGCAGTCCAGATATCGACGTCGAACCCGTCGGGATACCCCGCCTCAGCGAGGTACTGCCTGGCCATGTCGGGGTCGTAAGGAACGAACCAATCATCTTTCCTCTGTTCCCAAATCTCTGGGGTCGTGATCGGTCCGAAGCCGCCGTACACCTCCGCCGGGAAGCCCGTACCGGCGAAGATCTGCTCGACAATTTCGTGCTTGTCTATTGCCATTGCCATGGCCCAGCGGACCTTGCGGGACATCTCCATGTCGTTGCCACCCTCATTGAAGTAGTCTCCGATCCATGGGTGGTCCCGGTCGGGTGTGAACCCGGGTTGGCGCGGCCAGGGCTCGCCGGTGTCCGGATGGGTGGACGCCCAGTAGTTGCCGGCGAAGTCGATTGAGCGGTCTCCCGGCAGGCCCATATTTTGGATATACCCGCCGATCTCGGCAACCAGGTCCTTGATCAGTGCCTCGCTCACCCCTGTTGCTATGTCGATCTCACCCGCTCTCAGCGCCGCCTCCAGCGTCGCTGACTCAGGCATGTCGATGTGTATGGCGCGCTCGACCTTGGCGAGTCCTTCAGATCGCCAATAGTCAGGGAATCGGTCCAGGATGGCTACGGCGCCAGTCTGCCACTCGTCCACGACAAACGGACCCGTTCCGGTGTCCGTGCCTTGGAACTTGTCAGACCCCAATTCGTCGAATGCCCGCTTGCTAAGTATGGGCGGAGTGGTGAAGCCGTTATTGCTGAGCCATAACAGCCACTGCGGGTCCAGGCTCTTCAGGTTCAATACGGCTGTCCTGTCGTCTGTGGCTTCCCATCCGCCCATCCAACGGTTCAGCAAGGCGGCTCTAACGAACAGAGAACCCTCTCTGTTAGCGTCGTTGAAGCTCCACGCGACATCGTGGGCTGTCACCTCGCCCCAGCCGTTGTGAAAGGGAACTCCCTCACGAATGGTGAACGTAACTTTGCTGTTGTCAGGCGCGATCTCCCACCCGGTCGCCAGGCCCAGATCTGCGGGCTGTGCTATATGGGGCCAATCGGACCATGGCGCCCGCAGGAGCGTCTCGAACGGCCCGTATGCCATCATCTCGGCGGTCGCCAGGCCCAATCCGCTATTCGATACCCTGAACACGGGCGGGAAAACGCCGGTCGCGTGACCAACTCTCAGCGTGCCGTGTGCGTCGACGGGAACCGGCGTGGGACCCACTGTAGGAGTGGCCACGACGATCTTGGGCACCACCACGGTCTGAACGACTTTCTCGGTACGAGTCACCGGCTTCTCAACCACCACCGTCTCAACGACCTTTACGGTACGGGTCACCGGCTTCTCAACCACCACCGTTTCCACAACCCTGACAATCTTGCCCTCGACGACCTTCTCGACGACGACGGTTTCGATCACCTTCTCTATTTGGGTGACCTGTTTCTCAACGACGACGGTCTCGATCACCTTCTCGACTTGGGTGACTTGTTTCTCGACGACGACGGTCTGTACTTCTGTGACTGTCTCGGTCTCGCCTCCGCAGGCAATCCCCAAGGCCGCGAGACAGCCGCCCAAGGCCACGACTGTGATGAGTAAAGTGAACCGCTTAATACTGCGTCTGAACATCAATATCGCTCCTCTTGGCCTGTGTCTCGCCAAAATGTTCGCGCTGGGCCAGAGAACAGAACCTCTTAGGACCAGTGACTGCGTTTTCTCAATCCAAACGCCGACACCCGACAAGACCGTTGAAAGTACATTTAACTGGCCGCCGGAATGCCATCCGGCCGCAAGATGCCGACAAGCTATCATGATCACAACTGGGGCGCAAGCAACGTACTCAGGCTATATGGCGACCCTCACGCGTCGAAAAACGTATTTCGTATTTTCGCCGAATAGCCGAATCGTTCGGCGGCGCCTCACCTTGCAGCGCCGCCAGGATCGTCCCGGTAAATACTGGGTATTCAGTCGCCTTGGTCACTTGTGGAAACAAGCTCGACTTGGCGCGGCTGGCTGCAACCA
The DNA here is from genome assembly GCA_047516345.1 of Dehalococcoidia bacterium. Classification (GTDB taxonomy): domain Bacteria; phylum Chloroflexota; class Dehalococcoidia; order Lucifugimonadales; family Lucifugimonadaceae. Next base: position 8,390 of record JAKZUY010000339.1, read on the forward strand.
GAGTGTTCGTCTACACACTATTCGAGGTGAATTAAAATCCCCGGCCTGTTGCATCAGGTCGCCGATCGCCCACTTCGGGGGGGCTATGGCCCGGGCACGTTCATGTCCCCTAACAGCTCGTCGGGGACCAGCCTGCCCAACAGGAAGTGCTTACGGTCGGGGTACCACAGTATCCGCCTGCTGCGGTGCTCGGTCAGGCTGCTGTAGGTGCCGTATTCGATGCGGTTCTGTATGCTGGCCGGCACCCGGTCGGTGTCGGCAATGAGTCTTGGCTGGCTGAACCAAATGGGTTGATGGGCATCAGGCCTGTACTCGCCCACGGCGAACAACGATGAACCTGGCCATCGGCGGTCCTGTTGAGTTTAGCTAGCTGCATGCTGCCAGCAAGTATTGCCTACCCCCCGAGCGACATCTGGCAATAAAGATCGGACGAGCTCCGGGGCGCTCGTCCGATCCATAAGGACGCCTAAATTTTGGTCCATCTCTACCTAAGCACTATTGTTTCCATGCTATTCGGCTCGGCCCTGCCACTGCCGTGCGGCTTCCATTCAAGAACGGAAGGTGCTACAGCGATCAGGTTCCCCTGGGATGTGTAGACAGACGAGAGCAGCATCCAGTGCTGAACGAAGTCCGTGATGGCGATGTTGTTCTGGACACGTTTGTCGTAGTCCGGCTCCTCGAAGTTCGCGTAGGTCAAGTCTGTTATCTCATCCGGCAGCTCAAATCCACGCTGCCATCCGGTGGAGGGCCGGGCGGTTCCACCGTTGGCGCCATCGAAGAAACCCACGCCCATGTGGGTGTACCACGGCCTGTTGAGCTCCCTGGCTACTACGGAGGGCCGACCGGACGCATAGGGCGTGGTGTCGATGGTTACCGTCAGACCGACCGCCTCCCAATACTGCGCGATCGCTTCCACGAAGACCGCGGGAGCTGTGCCCAACCAGGTGTTGACTTCAAAGCCGTCCGGATACCCGGCCTCGGCAAGGTACTGCCTGGCCATATCGGGGTCATAAGGCACGAACCACTCATCTTCCTTGTCGGCCCAGATCTCCGGGGTTGTGACCGGCCCAAAGCCGCCGTAAGCGTGAGCCCGGAAGCCGATCCCGCCGAAAACCGCCTCGGCTATCAAGTCACGGTCTATTGCCATGGCCATGGCCCACCGGACTTTGCGGGCGGATTCCATGTCACTGCCACCCTCATTGAAGTAGTCCCCGATCCAGGGATGGTCCCGGTCGGGTGTGAAACCTGGCTGGCGTGGCCAAGCCTCGCCAGTCTCCCTGTTGTTGGACGCCCAATAGTTGCCGGAGAAAACCACGTTGCGGTCGCCGGGTACGCCCATTCTTAGGATCCGGCCGCCGATCTCGACAACCAGGTTCTTAATCAGCGCTTCATCCACACCATCCGCTATGTCTATCTCGCCCGCCCTCAGCGCCGCCTCCATCGTCGCAGACTCAGGCATGTCGATGTGTATGACGCGCTCGACCTTCGCGCTCCCTGCCTCTCGCCAGTAGTCAGGGAATCGGTCCAGGATCGCTACGGCGCCGGTCTGCCACTCATCAACGACAAACGGACCCGTTCCAGTGTCCGTGACCTGGAATTTGTCAGGCCCCAACTCATCGAAAGCCCGCTTGCTCAGCATTGGTGGAACGGTGTTGGCGTTGTTGGTCATCCAAAGCTGCCATTGCGGGTCCAGGCTCTTTAGATTCAGCACCACCGTCCGATCATCAACAGCTTCCCATCCGTCCATCCAACGGTTCATCGGCGCTGCTCTCACGAACAGAGAACCTTCTCGGAGCGCGTCGTTGTAACTCCACGCGACATCATGCGCAGTCAACTCGCCCCAGCCGTTGTGAAACTGGACTCCCTCACGGATATTGATTGTGATCTTACTGGCGTCCGGGGCTATAGTCCACGACGTTCCAATACCTTCATCATTGGGCAGCGCTATCTTGGGCCACTCAACGTAAGGGGGCCGCAGCAGGGACTCAAACGGTCCATAGGTCATTATCTCGGCCGTCGCCAAGCCCAGACCACTATTGGACACTCTGAACACGGGTGGGAATACGCCGCGACCGTGGCCAACCCTTGCAGTGCCGTGGGCGGTGACAGGGACGGCGGTCGGCCCCGCTGTCGGTGTCGCTACAACGACCTTTGGAACGACCACGGTCTCAACGACTTTCTGCACATGTGTAACGGATTTTTCGACTACGACCGTCTCAACGACCTTTACGGTGCGGGTCACCGGCTTCTCAACCACCACCGTTTCCACAACCCTGACAGTCTTGCCCTCGACGACCTTCTCAACTACGACAGTTTCGACGACCTTCTCAATTTGGGTGACTTGTTTCTCAACTACGACGGTTTCGATCACCTTCTCGACCTGGGTGACTTGTTTCTCAACGATCACAGTCTGTACTTCTGTGACCGTCTCGGTCTCGCCGCCACAGGCGATCCCCAAGGCCGCGAGACAACCTCCCAAAGCCACGATCGTGATTAATAAAGTGAACCGATTAATACTGCGCCTGAACATCGATATCGCTCCTGTTGGTCCGTCTCTCGCCGGAATGTCCGTGCCGGGCCAGAGAAAAGAGCCCCTCAAAACCGGTCACTGCGTGATCCCAGATCCGTGCGCCAGCGCCCGGCTAGTCCGTAATCCGTTGGAAGCACGCTTAGCCAACCGTCGTAATACGACCCGGAAGTAGGATGGCGATAAGCTATCACGATCATCCCTCGGGCGCAAGCAACGTACTCAGGCTATATGGCGACCCTCACGCGTCGAAAAACGTATTTCGTATTTTCCCGAATAGCCGAATCGTTCGGCGGCGCCTCACCTTGCAGCGCCGCCAGGATCGTCCCGGTAAATACTGGGTATTCAGTCGCCTTGGTCACTTGTGGAAGCAAGCTCGACTTGGCGCGGCTGGCTGCAACCAGAGTGTTCGTCTACACACTATTCGAGGTGAATTAAAATCCCCGGCCTGTTGCATCAGGTCGCCGATCGCCCACTTCCGGGGGGCTATGGCCCGGGCACGTTCATGTCCGCCAGCAGCTCGTCGGGGACCAGCCTGCCCAACAGGAAGTGTTTCCGGTCGGGGTACCAGAGTATCCGCCTGCCTTGTCGCTCGGTCAGGCTGCTGTAGGTGCCGCATTCGATGCGGTTCTGTATGCCGGCCGGCACTCCGTCGGTATCGGCGATGAGATTTGGCTGGCTGAACCATATGGGTTGATGGGCATCAGGCCTGTACTCGCCCACTGTGAAGAACATAGAGCGCCGGCTGAACGCGGAGGGTAGGCCCCATATGGGCTCGGGACCGCGGCTGCCGCTGCCCTCGTTGTTGTGGTACTGGAGCAGATAGCGGCCATCCTCCAGGCTGAACAGCGGCCCCGGGCTTTGGCCGTGGAGCACGCGCTCGCCGCCATCCTGGTAGCGCAGCGCCTCAGGCTCGCGCCAGGTTGCACCGTCATCGCTCGAAACCGAGTACCACAGCGAGCCAAGGGCCGTCGTCATCGTGGCAATGAGCCTCCCGTCGGGAAGCAGCGCCAACGACGACTCCCAGCTCCGAGCCACGCTCGGATCCTCCGGGTTTGGCGCGAACAACCCTTCTTCGCTCTCTGGCAAGAAGGTAAGGGAGAGGTCCTTGAGGTCAGGCCCTTCGTTGATGTTGTCGAACCGGATAAACATGCAGCGTGTCGCCGGTGCGACAGCCCGGTTCGTCCACTTGGACGGATGCGCCGCGGTGGAGTAGCTGACTATCCAGCGGCCCTTCGAATCTCTGATGGGCTTCTGCCAGATGATGAAGCCGGGCGGCACGTTCGGGTCGTCGGAGTCGTAGCGGATCCGGCGCATCGGGATGTCGTGGGCGTCGCTCCAGGTACGGCCGTCGTCGTCCGACACGCGGCAGGTCAATGCGGTGTTTGTGCGCGTGTTCCCCCGCCAGACTGCCGATTCGTCGTTGAGCAGGGCCGTATCGCGCATCTTCCCGTAGAAGTAATAGATGCGGCCTGAGTCGCTGACGACCGGAGTTGCGTAGGTAGCGACCTGGTTGCGGAGATCAGGCCCGTCGATCTCGATCGGGGCGCTCCAGGTTTCCCCGCCGTCGCAACTGCGCGCGGCTACGACGCACTCGTTGTCCGCGCTCTCGTAGGTGCCCTGGGTCCAGGAGCCCAGCAAGTCGCCGCCGGGAGTGACGGTGACCAGAAAGTGGACGTTGTCCGAGTCGCGACCTATGAACCTTTCGGGGAGATAGACGGCGAAGTCGGGATTCGTGCGCTTCCACTCGTCGGTATAGCAAGGCGGCTCGCCAGGGTCACGCTCGACCGGGGCGCCTCTGGTGCCGTACTTGAGCCTATACCGCCCCAGGCCGCGGCCGGTCCTCACTTCACGAACCGGAGTCTCCTCGGTGGACTCGCGAGATATCGTCATCCTGTTGTTCCTCCTCGCTACTACTGACTTTTCAGCCATAGTAGGCCTTTTCACCGCGGAACGGGCATCCTATCGGCGAGCGGTCGTTCCGGCGGCCGGCGGCGCCCGTCGGGCAGCCTTACTGTGAAGGAGTCGGCAGCGTCGCGACTAGGCGACGCAGTCGGGATGATTCGAACCCCAGCGGTCGAAGCGGAAGTCGTCCTGACCGTTCTGGTTCAACCCAGCCACACCCGCGCGCGCCTCCAGCCACATCTCTCGCCACATGACCGGATCGTGCAACTCGGTTTCGGGATGGGCGCGGCTGCGGGCTACGAATCCGGGCAAGAACCCTCTGCCGGTCGCGTCCCCAACCGGGTTGTAGCGGAGATCGAAACTCCAGCGAATATTATCGCTCTCGTTGGAGTAAGAGCCGTGGACGGTGCGCTTGTGCATGAACACCGCACCGCCGCGGTTGACGACCACGGGGATGGCGTCCTCGGAGCCAAACAATTTCTCGGGTATCTGAGCGTTCCCGCCCATGAACCTGGTCCCGTTGCCAGTGTAGTTGGGGCAGTGAGTCAGCAGGCCGCGCTTGTGGCTACCGGGAACGACCTTCAACGGTCCGGACTCTACAGGAGCGTCGAGGATTGGGAACCAGACCGTCAGCATAGTGGTACCGTCAGCGTCCTCGGTGGTCACCCCTTGATCCTGGTGCCAATAGGTAGGGCCGACAATGGCATGTCCGTACCCGTCCTTCGGAAGGTATTTTTCGGGCGGCTTGATTCGCACGTGCTGGATCGGGTTCGAGTAGAT
>JAKZUY010000340.1:0-8216 GCA_047516345.1 Dehalococcoidia bacterium
GTGCTGGATACGAACATCTACGGAACATACTTCTGCTCCCGAATGGCCGTGGCTCCCATGGTGCGCGGCAGGTGGGGGCGGATAATTAACGTAACGTCGGTCGTGGGTATCAGGGGCAACGTGGGGCAGACGAACTACGCGTCATCGAAAGCAGCAGTCCACGGCTTCACCAAGTCGCTGGCCAAGGAAGTGGCCACACGCAACGTAACCGTCAACGCCGTGGCGCCTGGTTACGTCTCTACGGCAACGACAAACGTGTTGCCGCAGAGAGTCAAGGATCAGGTCCTGACACGGATCCCGTTTGGCCGTTTCGGGACTCCCGACGAGATCGCTCCCACCATCGCTTTCGTAGCGTCGGAAGATGCCCGGTACATGACCGGATGCGTCATCCCGGTAGATGGCGGGATGGCCATCTGACGCGCCGTCTCGGCCCATGTCCGCGTCCCCCTGTGAAATAGACTAGCCATGACCGGCGACGAACAAGGGCGCGGACAATTTGCCGGGAAGGTTGCGGTGGTGACGGGCGGAAGCCGGGGAATCGGCCGGGCCATCGCGCTGGAACTGGCCGCCCGCGGCGCCGATATAGCCTTCAACTACCTCAAAAACCACAGCGCGGCACGCGAAACCCAATCCGCAGTCGAAGCCCTGGGTGTGAAGTGTCTCAGAATTCGCTCCCATCTCGCGGAACCGGAAGCGATCGCTTCGCTCTTCGCCCGGATCGGGGACGAATTCGGGCGGCTCGACATTCTTGTCAACAACGCCGCGTCCGGCGTCATGCGGCCTGCGACCGAGCTCGACGTTCGGCATTGGGATTGGACCCTCGACATCAACGCACGCGCCCCGTGGCTGTGTTCTGTTGAGGCCGCGAAGCTGATGCAGCCCGGCGGGCGTATCGTCAACATTTCGAGCCCCGGCGCCACAAAAGTCCTAACCAGTTACTTTGCGGTCGGGGTCTCAAAAGCGGCATTGGAAGCCCTTACCCGGTACCTCGCAACAGAGCTGTCCCCGCACGGCATCGGCGTAAACGCGGTGTCGGCAGGATACGTCATGACCGACGCCATCGACGCGTTTCCCGAAGAGTTGGGCGTGCGGGAGTTGGCGAGCCGGCCGACTCCGGCGGGCCGGACCGTGACCGCCGAGGACGTGGCGCGAGCAGTTTCGATTCTGTGCAGCGACGACGCGGAGATGATCCGGGGCCACGTGCTGGTGGTGGACGGCGGCGAGACTCTACTGCACAGGTAAAAGTCGCTGCCGCAATCTCACTCGCGGAAGGCGGGTGACGGGGATTGGACCACGGTGACCTCGCCAAGACTCGCGTCCAGCGTGGTTCCTGGTTCGATGAAGGCTCGCCTGACGTACCCGAGCGCGGCCGAACGGCCTCTGGTCGACATCGTAGAGACCGACGTTACCCAACCTGCCGTCCGTTTGCCTGACTTCAGGTTTTCGCCAGGTTCCGTCCCTTCCGGCACGTCGAGGCCGACGAGCCGGCGCTGGACCTTGTCGTACGTATCCAGCCGGGCTATCACCTCCTGGCCCACGTAACACCCCTTTGTGAAGCTGACGAACTCGTCCAAACCGGCCTCGAGGGGATTGACCCGGTCGCTTAGTTCCGTCCCAGGCGCCGGTACGCCGGCCTCGATTCGGGCGTGCTCCAACGCGTAATGCCCGACAGGCACGGCCCCCGCGTCGATGGCCGCTTTCCACACCTGCTCTGCGGCGTTTACAGGCAATACTAAGTCGTACCCTTCGTGGATAAACGGATTGCCTTTGAGTAGCAGTGTCCCTTCGCCAAGGACCGGAACCGATTCCACTCCGCCGGAATCGATCGCCGGCATGTTTGCTTCCGTGATTTTGCTCGTAACTACATGAGCCGCTGGCCCGCGAATACCGATGCGCGCCGTTCCGGACGACACGTCTTCAAGCAACGCGTCTTCCAGAATCGTGTACTTTTCGATGTTTTCCATCAAAGGGTCCGGGTCGGAGGACTCTGAAATCAACATGAGCCGATCATTTGTGAGGCACACGACCTGAACGACGTCGATCACGCGGCCGATTTCGGACGTAAGCACCGTAGTTGCGACGCCCCCGGCAGCAAGACCTCCAAGGTCGTTGGTGGTCAGCCGGTTTAGCAGGTCGAGGGCATCTCTGCCCGTGTGCAGCACACGCGTCGTGTGGCCCAGGTCCGTCACTGCCGCCCCTGTGCCGAGCGCCTCGTACTCGGCCCGCACGTCCCCGTACGACACCGCGACCGGCTTGCCGCTGACGGTTTCGTACCTTGCTCCGCGGCCGCGGAGCGGAGACATCATGCGAGTGTCGGATGATTGAATCATATTGGCCGTATCAGGTCGTTCGGGGGATGTCTAACCGGTCAACCAATGGCAATTCGTTTTGATTACGCCGCCAATTCAGGTTGTAGGGGCAAGTTTCAAACCCGCCTTTCGATTCGCCAATTGGCAGGGTTGTCGGCATCCTCAAACCATTTCCATGGCTGCATCACAGCAACCTGAAACAAAAAAGGCCGCTCCCAGGTAGAGCGGCCCAGAAAATGGTCTCATTCGCCGATTCATACAGAGAACGAATCGCCGCAACCGCACGTGCGCTTCGCATTAGGGTTTTGGAATTCGAAACCTCGTCCGTTCAACCCATCTGAGAAGTCCAGAACGGTCCCGGCCAGGAATACGAAAGCCATTTTGGGCACGTACACCTCTATGCCGTTTTCGGCGATGATCTTGTCGGCTTCTTCAGGACCGTCGACCAGTTTGAGGACGTACTGGAGACCCGAGCAGCCTCCGCCCTGCACCGCCACCTTCAGGCCGAAGTTTTCCCTGCCGTCCCTCTGCCCGAATTCGCGAACCTTGCCGGCCGCCTTTTCCGTCACGTGGATAGTGTTTATAGGAACCCTGGGTTGATGTGTTGCAGTAGTCATGCTGGCTGCGCCCCGTAGAACAAGGGTGACTGTACCTGGCCGGCCACTCGCGCCGGTTCCAGATCGGTGTTATTCATGATACCCCAAGTCAGGAATTGCCAAGGGCATAACATGAGTCCGATTCGGCAATACAATGATCTACGAGAGGGGGCGATATTGGCAACCGCCAGACCGATTTACACTCGCCGCGGCGACGCTGGCGAAACCGGACTGCTTTACGGCGGCCGGGTCCCGAAGGACGATGAACGCGTGCAGGCCTGCGGCGCCTGCGATGAGGCCGTCTCCGCGCTCGGACTGGCCCGTTCCCTTTGCGAAGACGAAGAGGTTCAGCACGCCATCGCAGCGGTGCAACACGAAATGTTCAGGGTTGGCGCTGAACTTGCGACCGATATCGACTCGCGCCATCTGTTGGAAAAACACTTCATACCGGTCGCCTCAGACATGACTGAGAAGCTCGAAGCCCGTATCGACGACCTACAGTCCCGCCTGGATCTGCCGCGGGCGTTCATTTTGCCCGGCGCCTCTCCGGGATCGTCGGCCCTCGACCTCGCACGCGCATTCGTCAGGAGAGCCGAGCGATCGGTGGTCGGACTTGAACGATCGGGCCGCCTGGGTAATGCCGAGGTCCTGCGGTACCTGAACCGTCTGGCCGACTATCTGTTCATTCTGGGCCGGTACGAGGACCGCTCATTGCCTGTAGAAACGGTGACAGGCGTCCGTAGCATAAGCAAGGGACGCGCCGGCTAATGGGCACACGTATCGCCGTGGTGAACACTCGGGCGTCCAATATCCACAGCGTGGAGAAAGCCCTTGTCAAGGTCGGCGCATCGCCCCAGGTCATTTCCGACCCGTCGTCATTGCTGGATTCCGACGCCGCGGTGCTCCCGGGAGTCGGCGCATTCGACGCAGCGATGCGAGCGCTGGCCGATCAGGGATTGATCGAAGCGGTCCGCCAATTCGCGGAGTCCGGAAGGCCGCTGCTCTGCGTCTGCCTCGGGATGCAAATACTCCTGAATCGCTCGGAAGAAGGTGTTCGCGATGGGTTGGGCATTTTCGCGGGAGACGTCAGGAGGCTGCCGGACGGGATGAAAGGCCCGCGGGGCGAAAATCTAAAGATCCCGCACATGGGGTGGAACGCATTAAAGTTCTCCGATTCTGGCGCCGGCAGACACCCGTACTTCAAGAGCATTGAGGATGGGGCGCACTTCTATTTTGTGCACTCCTACCACTGTGTGCCTGATGACGCCAACGTAGTTGCCGCAACCGCGGACTACGGCGTGGACGTATGCGCCGTGGTGGCCTCCGGCGAGGTTGTCGGCGTTCAGTTTCACCCCGAGAAAAGCGGCGAAGACGGGCTTAGGATCTACGAAAACTTTGTCGCTCACTCGGCGGGTCGGGCCGACGCAGGGTCTTAGACGGTGTCTAAAAAGGCTCCGCTGGAGCTGCGCGCAAACGTCTGTCAGGCAGCAACGCCCGCCCCTCTGACCCCAGACCCTTCAGTTTCGTTTAGGGTGACAGTGAGCGCTCGGCGTGACAATGGGACTTAGTAGACACCCTATTGGAAATAGCAGCGGAGCGTCCGCCGAATTCACTGGGCCTGGCACGCTCGAACCGGCCATAACAAGACACCCATAGTGGGTTTAACCCCAAGGTTTATGACGAAACATGCAAGTTATTCCGGCGATTGATCTGCGCGGCGGGAAGTTCGTCCGGCTGGAACAGGGCGACTACGGACGCGAAACGGTGTTCGGCGACGACCCTGCGGCCGCGGCGACGCGGTGGGTCGCAGCCGGCGCAAGCCGGCTACACATAGTCGATCTGGACGGCGCCCGCGACGGAGTGCGCGCCAACACGGCTGCGGTCGATGCGATCCTCGCCGCGGTAAGCGTGCCGCTGCAACTCGCTGGCGGGATACGGTCCGCCCAATCGGCCATTGAACTCCTGAGCCTCGGCGCAGACCGCGTCGTTTTCGGCACAGCGGCGATCGAAGCGCCTGACGAAGTTCGGGCGACCATCGATCATTCAGGCGCCGACGCGGTCATCGTGGGCGTCGATGCGCTGCGGGGCGTTGTATCCACCCACGGCTGGACTCAGGCGACCCGCGTTCGGGCCGTCGACCTCATGACCGAGATGACTCGCATCGGGGTCCGGAGGTTCATGTACACCGACACAGAGCGCGACGGCACGCTTTCCCACCCAAACTTCGGGTCGATTGCAGAAGTCCTGGAAACGGCGCCCTACCCCGTTATCGTGGCCGGGGGGATAGCTACAATTGAAGATCTGGCGAGATTGTCGGCGTTGGGCGCCGAGGCAGCAGTGACCGGCCTGGCTATTTACTCCGGCGCGCTGGACCTCCGTCGGGCGATTGAGGAAATTGAGTGCGGCGGTGCTAACGGGCAAGACGCCGTAGCACCCCGGGCGAAAGATCGATAGATGGCTGCGCAGACCACAATCCAGGAAGCTGAGAAACTTCTGAATCCATCCATGGAGGAGGCGATCGATCCTCTGCAGATCATTGCCCTGATACCGATTCGGACCTACGAAGAAATTGGCAACATTGGCTGCGGGCCCGGATATTTGACGCTGCCATTGGCCAAGCACGCATACGACGGCAAGGTGTACGCAATCGACCCCCGGAAAGAGATGCTCGACATCGTCCGGGAACGCGTCGCCTCTGCCCGGCTTGGAAACGTCGAAATCATCCTGTCGAAACGGATCAAGGTGCCGCTAGACGACGAAGTGTTGGACGGCTCTGTCGTCTCCGATGTTGTGACCGCAGCGGCCAGGCCCAGGTCTCTGTTGAAAGAGGTGCACCGCCTTCTCCGCGGCGGCGGCTGGCTGGCAATCATCGACTGGATCTATTCGGATAAGGCGGATGGCACGGAATACAGCAACGACAGGCGGCTGCCTGCGGAACGCATCGCCGACATGGCGGCCGAACTCGGCTTTACCAAAGTCACGCTCCGCCTCGTAGGAGGGCAAAGATACTTGTTGCTTCTTCGCAAGCAGACGGCCGTGAAATGCTGACCAGACGGATCATCCCATGCCTCGACGTGGATCGGGGCAGAGTCGTCAAGGGAGTCAGCTTCGTCAACATCCGGGATGCCGGAGACCCGGCAGAACTCGCAGCGTTTTACGATACCGAAAGCGCAGACGAGTTGGTGTTCCTCGACATCACCGCAAGCTCGGATGACCGCAACACGATGGTCGACGTGGTCGAGACGGTCTCTTCGCAGGTCTTCATCCCCCTGACCGTGGGTGGCGGGATTCGCAACGTGGAGGACATGAGGCGCATGTTGGAAGCAGGCGCCGACAAGGTCTCGGTAAATACAGCTGCGATTAACGATCCGGCGCTGATCGAACGCGGCGCGAACGAATTTGGGTCGCAGTGCATCGTTCTGGCTATGGACGTAAAGCGGGTGGACCACCCGATTCGCTATAACGGTGCGACTGGCGATGGGCGACTGGCGGAAGCCCCGTGGCAGGTCTACACGCACGGTGGGAGATTCCCGACCGCCGTCGATCCGGTCAAATGGGCGCGCATCGCCGTCGAACTCGGCGCGGGGGAGTTGCTGGTAACCAGCATGGACGCCGATGGACAGAAGACGGGTTACGACCTCGAACTGCTGTCGGCCATCTCCCGAACGGTGAATGTGCCGTTAATCGCCAGCGGGGGCGCCGGAAACATGGACCACATGCACGCCGCACTAACCGAGGGTATGGCCGACGCCGTCCTGGCCGCCAGCGTATTTCACTTCGGAGAACTTCGCATAAGGGACGTCAAGTCGTTCCTCTCTGCCAAGGGGCTCCCCATAAGGTCCGAAGGGTGACCGCGGCCGCCAATAAAACAGGGACCGCCAATCCCCTGCCGGCGCCTGAGGCCATCGTATTTGACTGCTACGACACGCTGTTCCGGAATCCTCAGTCGGGCTGGCAGGCGGTAATCGGGGAGATCGCCGTAGACCAGGGTCTGGACGTAGATGCCGGCGACCTGTACCGCGTGTGGAAGTCCCTGGAAGTCAATTTCAGGGGCCGGCGAGTAAATATGGCCGACCCGTTACAGTCGCCGCCGTTTATGACGTACGAGCAGGCGTGGGCGGGATGCTTTGCAGAGACCTTCCGATCGCTGGGCCTGGACGGCGACCCTGCGCTGGCGGCACGGCGCTGCGTTCATCACATGGCCACACGTCCCCCGTACCCGGAAACGGCCGATGCCCTCGAATCATTGAGCGGACTGTGCACGTTGGGAGTGTTTTCCAACGCAGACGACGACTTTCTCCTGCCGCTGCTCGCTACAACCGGTATCGATTGGGCAGCCGTCGCGAGCAGCGAATCGGCGCGCGTCTACAAACCGATGACGGCCGCATTCAGGCACATCGCCGATCTGTTGGGTGTAAACCCCTCCCGTACCTGGTACGTCGGAGACCATCTCTTCGACGATGTATTGGGGTCCAACACCGCAGGCATGGTTTCGATCTGGGTGAATAGAGACGGAAGCGCATTCGAGGGAGAATCGAAGCCCAACGCCGTGATCAGCGATCTTGGCGGGCTGATTCCGCTGCTGGATTGCGCCAGCGCCTAAGTTACAGGACGGAGGGCTGAACATGGTCAAGTTCGATGATCGGGGATTGATCCCGGCCCTGGTACAGGACGCGTCGACCGGCGACGTGCTCACACTCGCCTACATGAACGAAGAAGCCTTGCGGCGGTCTATCGCAGGACCGGACGTGTGGTTCTACTCCCGCAGCCGGGCTGAGTTGTGGCACAAGGGAGAGACGTCCGGCAACTACCTCAAGGTGAAAGAGATCATCGCCGATTGCGACTCCGACGCGGTGCTCGTAAAGGTCGAGCCGACGGGGCCCGCGTGTCACACCGGCAATGTGTCCTGCTTCGACAGCCCCTTGCGCGGATCGGAGGCGCTGAACGACGCCGAGCGCCGGGCCGGGCCGGGCGTCCTGGCGGAACTGATGGACGTCATCGAACAACGAAAGCGCGACCGGCCCGAAGGTTCGTACACCACGCGCCTGTTCGACGAGGGAGCGCCGCGAATAGCCCAGAAGGTCGTCGAGGAGTCCGGCGAAGTAGTGATCGCCGCACTGACGGGATCGCCGCAGGAGACCGCGGCCGAGGCGTCGGACCTGCTCTACCACCTGCTTGTTCTGCTTGCTGCAAGCGATGTCCCAATGGAACAGGTGTGGGACCAGCTACTCGAAAGACGCGGGTCGCCTGTCAATACAACCGATTCCGACTAGACACTGCCGCCGCCTCGTCTCGTAGTGGCGGGTTTCAA
>JAKZUY010000341.1:0-6002 GCA_047516345.1 Dehalococcoidia bacterium
TCTGCAACACGGAACGGCCCTTGGCCGCGGCGCGGCGGCGGTCCGCCGGTAGTCGGCGATAGTCGGGGCAACTCCACCCCGTTCCTTGCCGCCTCAGACGCTCACCGAAGAGCGCGCGAAGAGCTGAAGCGGCGGGGGGCCTTGCAGCCTCTTGCAGCCCCCCGCGTTGGCGCTGTAAACTCCACTTGATGCTCAGTAGCCTATTTCTCGCCGGGCGGGAGGTTGTCGCGTGCTTTGGCTTGCCGTGTTCGTCATCGTGCTGTTTGGTGTGCCCGTCGGGGCGCAGACCACAGCCCAAATCGAGTCTGCAATCCGAGTAGGGATGCGTGGAGACATAGACCGGCTTTCGCCTTCCTGTGACACCGAAAACGAATGGGCAACAGCCTTCTTTGGGGAGCCGCCGGAACGGGTGTTTCGTGTCCAAGGAATGCCGCCACTGGCGAATGTCGCGTTCTACGCCTACAACTCATTTGGACGGGTCTACCAACCTCCGCCAGAGGTGACAGATCCCGTAATCGTTGAGATGATGGCTGACGCACACACCTTCTGGGTGTTGGTGCAAGTTGACGGAGGCACCAGCATCGACCATATTGTCCTCCGCCACTCGTCGGAGACGGCACACGCGACTGAGATCCGGGCGCTGACGCGAGGCGTAGCTGCCGCCTTCGCTAGCACAGACGTTATCGCTCTCGCAAAGAAGGACGACGTGGAAGTGATAGTCATCACACCTACCGGAGAGCAGAAGTGCAAACTGGATGACACGCGCATCCTGCGGGGGTACGGCTTAACAAATCGTTGAGCAAGTTTGCGGCTTCCCGAACACGCGATCCACGATGTAGCCGGCCGCAGGCTCCGGGCTCGCCAGCGAGGCGACGGCGGCTCTCGCGTGGGCGGACGGCGCGTCCGCCCACGGCGCGTGCCCGGCGGACGGCGGACCAAGCCCGAACGTCAACGGCCGCGGAGGAGACGGCGCATGGCGTCCACGCGCCCGCCGGGGACGTACTCGCCAAGCGCCCGGACTGGCAGGCGTGGCGGCGAGTCTGGGGGCGTGGCCGGCATGGTCCGGCGCGCGGGCTCCGACGCGTTGCCGATGTCTCTGCGCTCAACCGCCCCGGTGGACAGTTCGGCGGCCAGCATCCGCCGCTGGAACCGGCGGAACACCGGACCTCGCGTACCTGGGCGGACCGGGTGCACCCACAGATCCGGGGGCTTCAGCATCGGTCAGCGACTGGGCGGTTGGCGTGCGTGTCTTGAGCAATCAATCAGATTCTCTCCCGTGATCGCCGAGCAACACCAAGGCCCACCAGCCGGGGTGTTCGGGGGCGAGTGCGACCTCGGGCGAGGCGGGGGCGCTCGCGCACTCGAGCGCCCCGGCCCCCGGAACCGGTGCCCCCCTTGCGTCGGATAATGAGGTCGGAACCAAGCACGTCGGTGCTTTCCCTCTGGGTACGACCACGGGAAAGACCACGGGAGGGATGCGACGATGTGGACCAGATTACAGGATCCTGACAACCCAGAGAACAAGAACGCCGGCAACGGTGGAGATCTCATCAAGCACACTGTCTATCTGACGGTGTTGGAACAGCTGTTGAGTCATGCGCCATGGCGCGAAAGGCTCCGGGTGCGCGAATGCCATGCCGGTCGCGGCATGTACTCGATCCCCGTCGGCGATCCCAGGCGCCCGATGCTGGAGTGTCTGTACAAGCCCTTCGATGCCGATATTGGCGTCCCCCTCCACGACCGTCAACGTGCGTCACAACGTTCGCTGGAAGTCTGGCCGACTGACTCGACCGGCGTCGATTGGTACGCGGGATCGGCTGTCATCAATGCCCACCGACTGGCGGCTACGCCAGGAAGGCATCTTATCGAGTTATATGAAATGTCGTCGGATACTCGAAGAGTTCTTCGCATGGTACTTGCCACTCTTGGGCACGACACCTCTGACGTCAAGATCCGCGTCCTTCCCGATGAGGACGGCGACCGTCCATTCGACGGTGAAAGCCACATCGTGAACAGCATCGTCCGGTGGGACTCCCGAGACCTCGTGCTTCTCGATCCGTTCGCGATGTGGCGTCAGGACTGTCATCAAGTCCAAAGGGACCGCTATGGAAGCATCGTAGACACCGTGATAGAGAAAGGGCAGGAATCGCCGCTGCTGGTGCTGTTTTGGACGTGGGGACGTGCCTTTCCTGTGGCTGAGGGCGATCTACAGAACACGAACCGTGCCGTTCGCAACGGGTACCAAGATCTGCGAGCCCGCTTGCTCGAAGCTGACAGGCATCCTATTTCGGTCGTTTGGAGGTGGGGATTACAGTTCGCAATGTGGGTGCTGGTTCCCGATTCTCAGCAGCGCAGCCTCGCGGCCGCCCTTCACCAACGATGTTGTGAAGTGCGCGATCGCTTGTCGCGTTGGAGGTACTTGACAGACGTCGAGGTGAGATTGGAGGGTGGAGGACCGTGAACCGTTGCGTCGCCACGAATCTGCCGGCAGCCGGTCGGGGCGATGGGTCGACGACTTTCGTCGACAGTCCGGCATTCCCGGTCGGCACCCGTCGAAGGCCGGCGGAGAGAACACCGCTGGACGAGCGGCCAGGGCCGCCGCCCCGAACGCCGGGGTCTGTCCCGCAGCCGCGGGCGGCGACGGTTCGCCGGTTTCGGCACCACCGTGCATCCGGTACCGCACTCTCGCAGGGCCGCGGGACCGCTTCCGCGGCGGGTGCTCTGGACCCAACCGGCGCGGCCGGTGAGGTGTTCGACCAGGGCTGCCCGCGTGACAGGCTCGGGAGCGCCCGGCGCGCCGGCGACGAGCTGCCCGAGCTCGACGTCGCCTGAGGGCTCTTTTGCGTCGGCCGGGGCGGACGGCGCGTCTACCCCTCCGGCGGCGCATCGAGAACTGGATCCGAATGGCCGATGGCGAAGACTGCGACGCCACCACCGCGGGCCCGGTAGCCGACCGGCTGGACCGCCCGTCGTTCTCGCCGCCGGCGACTCCCAAGTGCTCGCGGTGGCGGGCGGGGCGGCTCGCACCGCGGGCGACGAGTGGAAGCAGCACCGGGCCAGGCCCCGAGCTGACCAAGGCCGCCCGCTCGGCCAGCCACCAACGACGGGCACGGGCCGGCAAAAGAGCTAATGGGAAAACGATCCAAGCACCATTATGTACCGAAGTTTTACTTAAAGCAATTCAAGAGTGCGCCGAGACGAATTCACTTGTACAACATTCCTAGGGCTACAGTGTTTCAAGACGTGAGCTTGAGCGATCAATGCTACAAGCAGAAGTTGTACGGCAACGATGACGTCGAGGGTCGGCTCGCATTCTTGGAGAGTGCCATAGCACCCGTCCTACGCGACATTGTCTCGCGCGACGTTCTTCCAAAGGTCGGCACCGACGACTACCGCGCCATCCTTGCTATCGTAGGGCTCCAAGCGTTACGGACGGCCCGGCTAGCCACGATCGCCGATCAGCGCATCGACAAGTTGATGAAGCAACTCCACTCTCGCGACCCGAGGATGCGGAATGATGTGGAGTTCGTGCATGACGTCCCGGCGCTAGTCCACTTGCGCCTTCTTCCAGAAGTGTTGGATTGCATGGAGGATTTGAGGGCGCACTTGGTCGTATCACCATATCAGGACGTGTTCCTGACTAGCGATAATCCCGCGTTTCGGTATAACCAGTTATACGAAGGGGTGCAGCACATGGGCACCACTGGCTTTGCCGTTACAGGCTTGCAGATCTTCCTGCCGCTGTCTCCCCGTCATCAATTGGTTGTCTATGATGGTACTACCTATAAACTCAGGTGGCGCGATCGGATTTTGGGCGTCACCATCGCAACATCAACCGACGTTGACACCTTCAACGGCATTCAATTGGTTGCCGCCGATGCCAATGTTTACTTTTCGGATGGCGACCAAATTGAGGATATTCAACGGCTCCTTCCGAGGTACAGGACGCTTCGCAATAGCGATCCCACCGTGGTTGTCGAATACGGTCAAGACGATGACACGAATTCATCTCTGGTGCATACTTACGATGTCACCCCCAACTTGGAATTGAAATTAACGTTTTTGAAGGCAAAGCGGACGGCGTCCCACAATGGACGTTTCAAAAGGCGCGGAAGTGCGCGGGATCAGGGGTCGACACGATGGCCAACGCATAGTGACGTTTTCTCGGTTTCTCGGGCGCCGGTGAAGGAAGGGGGGTAATGAGGGGTCGATCCTGCGATGGGGATATCAACACGCGGGGGTGGAGGCGCGACAGCCCCCCGGCCGGACTGGCAGTAGCGGCGCTCGAAGTCGAACGCGGGCAGGAGCGGCTGACGAACGGTGAAGTTCGGAGGGGCGCGGCCGGTCAATCCGCGAGGGGCCCCTCGGGTGCCGTTCGATCGACGGCACCCTGAGTCGGGGTCCACCCGGTCGGGCGTCGGCCGCGACGAACCTGCGCGGGCCGCCGCGGCTGGTGGAGGGTTCCGGATTTCCACCGCCGGCCGCGGCGAGCCCCACCGCCGCGCCGCCGGAATCCTCGGGCAGCTACCGCGCGGCCGGGGGCAGACTCCAGGACTGCCCCCGCGCGGGGCGTTCGCCCGCGATGCCGGCGGTGCGGCTGTCGTGCTCGAACGCCTCGCCGATTCGCGGCTGGCGCCGTGGCCCCGAGCATGCGGCCGCCACCGTTTGGGGGCAGCCCGTGAGTCCACCACCCACCCCTCTCGAGCGAGCGACCGCCGACCAACCCGCCGTCTCGTCGAGGCCGCCGCGCTCCGACGACTCGAAAGCCACCACCCCGCCTCACCTACGTCGCCGAGCGCCAAGGCTGGGCCCGGTGGGCACTACGCTGTCAGGCGCGGGGAATTTCCATCCGGGGCTACGAGGCGCACGCTCCCTTGAAACGGTGTGGCAGGTTTCAGCACGAGGTTGCCTTCACGCGCATGCTACCACCCGGTGACCGCGTGCTTCTGCTCGGAGATGCGGGCCGGTGGATCGGCGCCGTCGTGTTTCGGCCAGCGCCAACGGCTGCGGGGGCGGACGGCGCGTCTGCCATTCCCTGCGCCCAAGCGTCCGGAAGGGTTCTCGCGCCTTCGAGGCGTGTCTCCGCCCCCTTGGGCTGGGGCTCGCCGGGAAGGACCTGCGGAGCCGAAATCAAACCGTGTGGTACGCTCACGTTCGATGGCTGGTCCGGGGATGATCATGACGTCCTCGAGGCCCGCCAGCTCGGACGCGATCGTGACGTTGACCGTGGCTGCCCCGCGTCCTGAGCTGGAGGACGCCCCCCAGCCCTCCGGATTTCTGCAACATCAGAGGCGGCGGGTCAGAGTGGGTAGGAGCGTATCATGGGGTGGGGTGCGCCAGCTCCACGTCTACGTCGGCTGTGTGCATGCGTACCGCAATATCATCAATACCTCCAATGCAAAGAGTAATGGCGTTGCACCCGGGGGTGCCGATGTCTATAGCGATTCGATATTCTCTTTCGTGTTCGTGTTTATTGCGTTTAGTAAAAATGGTTTCTATCTCAGATCTCGGTGATGTGCCGACGTCAGCATCATAGTACCTTACCAGCCCACCCCAAGTTCTATAGCCCTTCTGCTCGGCACCAACCTTGACCCGTTGGAAAAACTCTCTAACATTAGTAATAATGACTGCATGTTCACCAAATTGCTCCAGAACGCCCTCTGGTATTGCGAGCTGCTTTTCGAAGTCGTGGACATTGCTATCTGTTATATGTGTGAAATCACCACTATGGCCTGTGTACATACAAAACAAATTGATGTGATCGGTCCACCTGGGACGCATGATGAGCGGGCCAGCAAGGTCGGACTCTGAGATGCGAATGCTACTGACTTCACCAGTGGCTCGATCCGTAGCTGTGAGTTCCAAAACCGTGCCCTGGCGGGGGAACATGACGACGCCTTCATCTTCGTCTCTTCTGATGTCAGAGCCCTCAATCCCTTTGAAGTGGGAAAGTCTATTTGCAAACAGCTTGCCGTCCATGAGAGCGCGAGCGTGCTCTTCTT
>JAKZUY010000342.1:0-2974 GCA_047516345.1 Dehalococcoidia bacterium
TCCGATGCTGATGTATCGGACAAGTTCGCGCATTCGCCAATTCTACTGGTCGAACTCGTAATCGTTCGACCAGTCCCTGCGAGACGCATGACAATTCAGCGCCCCGGCTGCATAAACGCCAAGCGTCGGTGGGTGGACGAGGAGGAGTAGGTGGCGCGGCCAGCCAATACTTCGAGGCGCGGCTCGGCGCGCCGCCGATCCAGTATGAGGTCGGTGCTGTCAGTCCGCACGAACGCCATTGAGTTGAAGCCTGACTCGTTTCCTTAAGTACGTGAGCGACGGGCGCGGTGACCTGTTTACACGCAAATGTGGCCAGGGGATTTATGCCCTTGGCCACATCGCTATTCGCGTCAGCAGCTAAGGTGCGCGGTAGTTACTTCAAGCCGATTGTGTGCGGACTGTTGAAGTACGGGAGGTTCCCTGAGTAGGGGTTCCATGACGTTACTTCAGGCCGGACAGCCCAGAACGGGGCGACGTTTACAACCGGGGAGTATAGCCGCCAGTAGTTGACGAACTCCGATACTTCCACGTTGATCGCTCTCTTGCCGGCAGGCTCTCGCTCTTCCTGGATGTCGTACCACAACAGGCCGATCTCGTCCGGGAATTCGAGCCCGGAGTTCCAACTGCCGGCACGCGGCACGTTGGCGCCAACGGCGTTGGTGTCCTTTGGAACATAGTTTCCGTTGGTATTCCACGCCCACGGGATGTCGATAGACCGTGCGACCAGGGTGGGCCTGCGTGCTGAGTAGGCCGTCTTCTCGATCTTCGGGTCCAGTCCGCCGTCCACCCACATCTGGGCCATCGCCGCGGCGAATTCGGGGTCAATCACAAAGGTAACGTCAGGAGGAATCCAATAGCCGAACGAGAACCCGTCGGCGTACCCAGCCTCTTCCAGAAGCTGTTGGGCCGTGTCCGGGTCGTAATCGATCTGCCACTCGGGATTCCATTCCGGGTGTTCGGGAGTCCAGCCGTACCAAGCCCAACCGCGGTCGGCCACGCCTCCGAAGATCTCTTCGCTCAGCCGCTCCCAGTCGAGCATCATGGACATCGCCGTGCGGATCTTGCGGGCCCGTTCCATCGACTCGTCGTTGCCCCACTCCCCGATCCACGGGTGTTCGTCGTCCGGCTTATAACCCTGGCGCATGGTCACGTCGTTGCCCTCGCCTGCTGCGTCGAGGTAGTCGGTGGTGGCCCAGTAGTTGCCTGCATACAGGACGCCCTGACCGCTGCCGCCACCCAATTGCTGCGCACGGCCGCCAGAGGCGTCCATCGCCTGAGCCACAGATAATGGAGGAAGATCCGCAAGGTGGATCTTTCCGTTTATGAACGCTGCCAGGCGAACCGAGTTCTCCGGGATCTCCACGAACTTCAACGTGTCGACGAGAGGTTCCCAGCGCCAGTGCGGGCGGACCGCCTCAGATTCGATCACGTCGGTTACCCAGCGGGTCGGCTTGAAGGCGCCCGTCAGGTTCTCAAGGTGGCCCAGTGAAGTCTCTTCACCAAGCTGTTCATAGGCGTCCAGGCTGGTGATCGAAGCCGTCTGACCGTTGTAGTTAGACTGCTGCACGATCCAGTCCCTTTGGCAACCGGTGGCCATGCAGTTGATCAGCACCGTGCGCTTGTCCACTGCCTCGATGGTGTCTATCCAAGACCTCAACTGGCCGGAGCGGCTGAAGTATGAGTCCTCCGCCATTGCCTCCCTGAAGCTGAAGGCAACGTCCTCCGCGTCCACTTCGCCAAAGTCGGAGTTGTGGAACGGGATGCCGGTCCTTATTACCCAGGTCAGGGTGTTGGCGTTCTCGTCCCATTCCCACGATTCAACCATGGACTTGGACACGTCTTCCTCATCGACCTGAATGGGCGGCGGGGCATGCTTCATCCACGTCAGACCCTCGGTGTAACCCCACATCTGCACTTGCTCGAAGCAGGCGCCGCCCAGGAACCGGTTATTGAAGATCGGCGGGCAAATGGCGGATACGCCAATTACGAGGTCGCCTCGTCCAGTAGGCTCCGGCGGGGTCGTCGCCGTGGGCGCCGGCGTAGCAGTAACCGCGATTGGGATCGGCACAGGAGTCGATGTCGGCGTGGGCGTAGGTGTCGGTTCGGGGGTAAGCGTGGAGGTAGGCAGGTGCGTGGCCGCGGGGGTTGTGGTTGTGGTTGGCGTCGATGTCGGGATCGGGATTGGGCTGAGCGTTGCGGTCGACATGGCTCCCGCGGTCGCGGCCATAGCGGCACTAACCGTCGCGTCAATGTCAGGAGGCGGGGTCGGCGTCGCGGTTGGCAACGCCTTGGCCAAGGCTGCCTCCACGGTCGCTTGAACGTTGGGCGTCGGCTCAGGTGCGCGTGATGTGCACGCGGCGACTGCGGCAGCCAGGAACGCAGAAAGGACAATTCCAACGCCGATATACCGGGCAACTTTGCGCATTGGCGGATTCTACTCCGCTTGCCGGATACCGCGGACTTAGTCCGTTACTGGGGACCTTTGCATAACTAGCTCCCCAATCAATGATTCCCCAGTCCATGTCACCCTTGTATCTTGGAGGTAAGGCGGGGTAGGCCGTCTGGATGGCTTAGATTCCTCGGCTGCGCTCGGAATGACGTGTGTCGAGGTTAGGCAAAAGTCTCTTGTTGCGAGAAGCGGGGATTGCCGGATAGAGCCGCCCGTTGAACGTGTTCATGACCGGCCCCTAAAGGGCTGTCGCGCGATACACTCTGAGCCGGGCGCTGTATGGGCGACCCTAACGACGTTATGTTTTCTGAACTTCAGGGTTAATCCAGCATGGTTATTTCCGAACATCCCGCTTCTGAATACGCCGTTATCGGCACAAGACCGATCAGGCATGACGGCCTCGACAAGGTAACCGGCCGCGCGGTATACGGCGCCGACATCCGGCTTTCGGAACTCGCCCAAGGCGCGGTTCTGCGCAGCCCCTATCCGCATGCCCGAATCGTGAGCATCGACACGTCGAGGGCG
>JAKZUY010000343.1:0-4144 GCA_047516345.1 Dehalococcoidia bacterium
CCGGTTGCTGCTTATCGACGCCTTGACCATGGAGTTCCGGGAGGTCAAGGTCAGGCGCGACCCGGGCTGCAAGCTCTGCGGTCTCGACCCCGAGGTCACCGAACTGATCGACTACGAAATATTCTGCGGAGTCGCTCCGCCTACGGCCGTACTGGAGACGGCCGGAGCAGCGGCGCGCTGAGCAGACACGCATAAGCGGATCGGGCCCCGGTAAGTCACAAAGCCCGGGGCCTTTTCACGCCACTGAAAACCACGCGACCCGAACCGCCACCATGCCCGACGACCGAAACACGTTGACCATCAGAAACACCCGTGCCAGAGCCCATAAACGGGACATCATCGACGCCGTCGGCAATACGCCGTTGGTGGAGGTCCACGGCCTGAGCCCGAACGAGCAGGTCCGGATCTTCGCCAAGCTCGAAGGTCATAACCCGACCGGCTCGGTCAAGGACCGCATCGCCCGTTCGATGATCGAGCACGCCGAGTCGCAGGGCTTGCTCAAACAGGGCGCCACGATCCTCGAGCCGACCAGCGGTAACACCGGCATCGGACTGGCGATGGTCGGCCGCATCAAGGGCTACAACGTCAAAGTGGTCATGCCGGCGAGCGTGGGATCGGAACGTGTGCAGTTTCTCGAGGCGTACGGCGCCGAAATCATCTACTCGGACGCCGACAAAGGGACAAACGAGTCAATACTCGTGGCAGAACAGATCGCCCTCGAAAACCCCTCCTGGTACATGCCGTACCAGTACGGCAGCGAGGCCAACCCGCTGGCGCACTACGAGACCACGGGGCCGGAGATAGTGCGTGACCTGCCGGAGGTGGACGTTTTCATAGCCGGTCTGGGTACAGGCGGCACCCTCATGGGAACGGGCAAGGCCCTTCGTGAGCACAACCCGAACGTGCAGATCGTGGCCACCGCTCCACACCCCGACGACGTGGTGCAGGGGCTAAGGTCGATCGAACACGGGTTTATTCCGCCGATACTGGACCTTGACGCGCTCGACGGGCGGATACTCGTCGAGGCAGAAGAGGCATTCTACTACACGAAGTGGTTGCTCACCGAGGCGGGCATCTTCGCCGGCGTATCGTCAGGTGCTGTGGCGGCGACCGCTCACAAAGTGGCAGGCAAGATAGACAGCGGCAACATCGTGTGCCTTTTCGCAGACGGGGGTTGGAAGTACCTCTCTTCCGGCGTCTACACCAAAGACTGGCAGGAGATCCAATCCGAGATCGCCGGCAAGGTCTGGTGGTAAGGGTTCCTTCCCGTTCAGAAGGGCCGGGCCGAGGGCGGCTGCAACGCTCTGCCAATTGGCGAGCAGGGTAGGCCGCCGGCGAGTTACCCCGTGTTACCGGAGCACTTTTCCATCGGCCCCCCACCGAACCGGACGTGCGGCTTTCACCGCATACGGCTCTCTAGTGTCTTTCAAAGGTCGGTAGTGTCGCGGAACATGCCAAACCAGGGTGGGGGTGGCGTGTCCGTAGCGCGGCGGCGTGACCCAGGGTGTGAAGGCGTGGGCAAGGGAGCTACTTACTACCTCATCGTAGGAGTGCAACGACAAGGCCTGCGGTGGCAACTCCGCCCATGACGACTAAGGCCAGCGTCAGCACTAGGAGCCAACGCAACAAGGCCGCGTGGTGTTGAGTCAATTGGGCCATCAACTCGGTTTGGGTTTCTTGGTCAGCCTCTATCGCATCGAGGCGTTTCTGGAGTCCCGTCAGGTCCTGGGTGGGTCGTGACCGCGTCCGTCCCCGCACGCTGTCGTAAAGCTTGGTGGCAGCATTCATCGCTGCGGGGACAACGGTGACAAGTTTGAGCCACGGTACTCCAGCGAGAAAACCAACCATCGTCTAGTACCTCCGGGGAGAATTGCACCACGGATGATAACAATACATCCAACAGGGTGTGCCGTCTCAGGGCTCCTGTGTGAACCTCAGTCGTTCGAGGGGAAACACAATACCTAACTTTGGCTTGCGCGATTGCCAGTCACCGCCGTCTTCTTCCCCCAAACCGGCAGGGACTACGGGGTGATGAACTCGTACGTGTCGAGCGAATATATCCTGCCATCCTGGACCGTTACCCCGATGCCTCCCACCAGGAACACCCTTCCGTCCGGCAATAGCGTCGCTGAGTGATCGAACCGCGGCTCGGCCAGATCCGGTCCCGGGGACCATGAGTCTGTCCGTGGGTCGAAAATCTCCGTGGTCGAGTGCGGGGAGTTCGTTTCGCCTGCGGGATTTTCGCCGCCCACCGCGAGCACCCTTCCGTCAGGCAACAGTGTCAGAGTGTGGAACAGGCGGACGTGCTCCATGGTCCCGGTCGGCGACCACGTACTCGCGGCCGGGTCGTATATCTCCGATGCAGCCCCAGGGGGACCGGAAGTCGGATTTGACATACCGGTTACCAGGACCCTGCCGTCTGAGAGCGCGACCGCGACGGGGTAGGATTGTGGAACCTCCATACTGCCGGTGAGGGCCCATTCGTCGGCTTCCGGGTCGTATACCTCGGCGCGACTTGAACCTTGAAAGTTATCGCCCAGACCGCCTGTCACCATGACCCGGCCGTCGTCAAGCGGGACGACCGCCTGATACTCAAGAGTCTCGTTCATACTTGCTGCTTGCTGCCACTGGCCGTTCGCAGGGTCGTAAATCTGGACTACTGTCGCGATCTCGAACGAGGATCCCGACTGACCACGCGCTGAAATGCCGCCTGTTACCAGGACCCGGCCATCGTCGAGCGTCACCATGTCGGATAGCCCCCGAGCCAACGGGATGGGGGGCAATTCTATCCACGAGTCCCCACCTTGCGCCAAAACAAACATCGATCCGGCAATACGCTCGCCTTCCTCGGTAATCCCAAGGGCCAGTACCTTGCCGTCGGCCAGTTTGACGGTCGAGGCGTACAGCCCGGGGCCTGCTTCCGACAGGCCGTCAAATGACCCTACGAATCCCCATGTGGCCGTTGTGAAGTCATAGGTCTTAACCACAGGGACAGCGATGACGTTGTTGTTTTCGACGCCGGTGAACCCACCCGTGACGAGGACGCGACCATCGTCGAGTAGTGTTGCTTTATGCCCGAATCGAGGAGATAACAGACGCGGCGTTACGATATCGACTTCCTTGCCGTGGTCGAAGATTTTCGCCGTGAGCTTCGCCGAAGCGGTCTCCGCGTCGATGCCGCCCGCGAGCGCGGAGAGGCCGGTCAGGTTGAAATCGCCCTCGGCCTGTACCTGCCTCAGCAGACTGTCCTCGATACCCACCCAGTAGACGACGTTGATTCCGCCATCAGCGTTGATGCGGTCTACATTCAAACTGAGCGATATGACGTGGGTGTCCACCCCGTCCATAACCTCACTGCCCATGAGTGACAACTGCCCGTACGCTTCCGAATTGGATAGTTGTTCTGAGTCGACGCCGAAGAGCACGCTTGGGTTGGCGAAGGCCAGGAACGGCGCATTTTGTTTCAATTCGTCCCAGCTTATGGTCGAAGCGTCGAAGACGTAGCTCTTGTCAGCAACGATGATCTTCCTGTCGGCCGTCTCGACGGGGGTCGCAAGAGTGAGGGTGGCAGAGCTGTAGTTGAATAAGCCGTCGCCAGCGTATGTCATCATGACGTCGCCGCCATCAATCTCGACGGCGACATCCATTTGGAATGCGAAACCTTGCACATCATCCATCGCATCCCTCGCCGCGTTAATAATGGGGAATGCCGGCCCCGGCGTAGGTGTGGAAGTCGGCGTGGGAGTACTTGTCGGATACGGGATGTTAGAGGCCGGCACCGCCCCTGACACCGGAGTATTCGGTACTTGCGTCGGAGTGCTCGGCGGGACTTGGGTTGGCGTGCTTGGCGGTGGCACTGAAGTCGGCGGGACCGGGGTTGACTCAGCGCTGGCAGTGCACGCAATGCCCATAGCCAAAACAAGGGCCACCCATAACCAGACGAGCTTTGTCTTCACTCTCGGTCCCCCTTCTGATGTGTTCCCAAGGGGTGGGTTTGCAACCCACCCTACCCGCGTGGTTCTCTACCCTGACACCAGCCCGCGCTACGGCCTGATGAAATCGATTGTGTCTAGCGGGTATATCTCGTCTATCTCGGCCACTACGCCGATGCCTCCTACGAGGAAGACCCTTCCGTCCGGCAGCA
>JAKZUY010000344.1:0-8494 GCA_047516345.1 Dehalococcoidia bacterium
CGTTCGCCGGTCTTGCCGTCCACCTGCAGCCAACCATCCTGCAGGTCTGCCACCTGGAGACCGGCGATCTCGCCAAGCCGGAGGCCGGTGTCCAGGACGGTCAACACCAACGCGCGGTCCCTGTGATTCTTGATGACCTTAGAACCGGTAAAGCCATCATCGACCCCGCCGGCCACGTCTTCGAGCAAGATGGCGAAGTCCAGCTCGGGCACGTTGCGCGACGTCTTCAGCTCGTAGAGCGCGCGACCGGCACGGTCGCTGTTCATGAATTCGTTGTACGCCTGGAGCTCGGCCAGACGCAGAGGGTCCCGGCGGCGGTGCGCCGGGAACTCGGGTTGGGTCAACATGATTGTTACCTCGATTGGTGGTTTGAGAATGAGAAACGGAGCGCCCTGAGACGATTGTCTCGGGACGCCCCGCGAGTGGGTTGATCGGGGGATCTGAGGCGGCGGGCCACGCGGTCCGCCTGGACCGTACGATTTCATCGGACAGTTCCTCCTGAAAAGATTTTGGCCTCCGTAAATCCGGAGGCCTTTTTTGTGCTGTTTAAACGCGCTCCCAGGTTAATGGCGAAGGAATAGCGGACGTCGACGTTGTCGTCCTGGGCACAGGGCCTGACGTGGTGAATGACGCCCCCCGCACCCCCGGCTACACCTACCCGAATCAGCGTTTTAGCGATTCTTTTTCCCACCGTTCCGACACACCGAAACGGCGTTTTTCTTCGTGAGATGGGGACACCTGCTTGGCGCGATGTCGACCGGGTAAAACGGGGTGCCGGGGTGATTCACCAAAATGTAGGCAACCCTGCAGTGGGGGATCGTCTGACAGCTGGTCGCGACATCCGTCCCGGGTCACAATTCGGCGATTTTACGCACGAACTCAGGTGACCCGGGTTAACGGCAAAGGTAGGAGTGCCGGCGACGTTAACATCCGGCCGACTGCAGATAACC
This sequence comes from Dehalococcoidia bacterium, assembly GCA_047516345.1. Taxonomy (GTDB): domain Bacteria; phylum Chloroflexota; class Dehalococcoidia; order Lucifugimonadales; family Lucifugimonadaceae. Next base: position 951 of record JAKZUY010000344.1, read on the forward strand.
CAGCAGTCGGAGGTGATCCCATGAGCCATGAAACCAAGGCAGTGGGCGACCGGTTCCTGGCCGACTTGGCCAACGCGGAGGAGCCGATCTCCCAGTCCTCGATAGACGGTTACCGTTCTCTGATGAGGCGGCTGGCCAGCAAGTGCCCGAAGCTCCCGGTCGACTTCCCGGCGTTCAAGCGCTATCTGGATGACACCGGGAAAGCGACGCTGGAAACGATGCGCCGTCGCTATGACTTCGCGAACCGGTTTTTCAATAGCGAACTGGTTCACGATCTGGGCATTCCCAATCCCTGCGACCGCATCGCCCGGCCCGGCAAGATCGTAATCACGGCGGCAGCTGCCACCACGCCGGCGATCGACCCTCAACCGTCCGACGGGCCCGTGGCGGTCACGCGGGTCCTCGCTGACCTTATTTCTACGACGCTACTTGTCGAAGAATACTTGGAGGACTGCCGGGACCGGGGACTGTCCGATAACACTATCAAGGAATACAGGAATAGCCTGACGTTGCTGGTCGAGTGCTGCCCAGCTTTTCCGGTTACCACCGAGGACATCAAGCCCATCTTCCGGGAGAAGGCGAAGCCGTGGAGAAAGCGCTCGCGTCAACAGAGCACCAAGCGGAAGATCCGCCGAGCTCTCAACGTCTTCTTCCGGTGGGCCGGCAAAAAATACGACATCCCCAACCCCTGTCCTGGGTTGGGGCGCTGGCCACCGCCGCTGCTGTTGTCCCGCTTCTACAGCCTAGAGGAGATCAAGGCGATCATGGCCGCCGTGCGCTCCGACTTGGAGTATGTGCTGGTCGTCCTGATCCTGGACACCGGCCTGAGGATCGGAGAGGTGGCCAGCTTGCGGGTATCGTCAATCGTGGACGACGGCCTGGTGGTGTGGGGCAAACGTGGCGATCGCAGAGTGCCGGCATCTCTGGAGGTCATCGCCCTGCTGCGGCACATCGCCCGAGGAAACCGGATCTGGTGGGGAGAAGAAGGACCGTTGGAGACACGCCATCTAGCGGAAGCGTGCCGCGTGGCCATCGAACGGGCGGGCATCACCGGCAAGGGCCGCGGTCCTCACACGCTAAGGCATACGTTCGCCACTTGGTACATCAAGAAGGGCGGCTCCCTGCTGGCGCTGCAGAAGATCCTCGGGCACAAGAACATCGTCCATACGATCATCTATCTGCATCTTTCCGGCGTCGACGTGCAGGGAGACCATACCGACCATTCGCCGTCGGTCACCCTGGGCCTAGTCCCCGTTTCGGGGAGTAAAATCGGGACTCGGGTAACTCTGAGTACAAGTCCGGAGGCACTGGACGCTATAAGCATCAGAAGGGACGTGAGTCGCGACGAGCCTCGCGCTTACGGGCGACATTACTGGATCAAGCCTCTGGAACGGCGTCCTCCAACGATGCGGAGGCACATCCAAGAGGCGCTGGATGCCTTCCACAACTGGCGTCGCCAGCAGGGAGAGGATCCCGGCGCCGAGCCGTGGCAGGCTCCGCCTCCGGACGCGTCCACCCTTCGGGTCTACTTGGAAAAGGTCAACATGTGCAGCCAGGCATGGCGGGAGCGAAGCCGAGCGGCGCTGCGTCTCTATCTGAAAGCCCACCGTCGCCCGGATCTCTTCCGGATGGTCTGATATTTAGGCCGGCCATCTTTGCGTGCGATGAGGAAGAATCTGGTCCGGCTGGTGGCGTCTCCGTAATCGGCTGCGTTGAGCATTCTCCACTCGGCTCGGTAACCCAGTGCTTGGAAGGTGAGGAACCATGCTTGGAAGTGTTCGCCCCGGTATTTCTTGTCAGGCCGGCCGTTTGCGTTTAGCCTTCCCCAATGCACGAACTCAGGGACGTTTTCGACCAGCACGTTTTTTACGTCGAGCTTGGTTAGCCAATTCATCACTGCCCAGGGATTCATCCTGCCCTGGTCGTGGATGGGCTTACCGCCTCTGGCTCTGCTGTGATAGGTGCACTCTGGGGAAATTGAGCGCGAACAGACTGAGGTAAAACATTAGAAGCATCAGTCAAGACGTAAGAGGGCGACGAGTCGTCCAGTTCATCGGCTCCCATCTCGCTCTCGTGCAGCACGCCGGCCGTGTTGAAGAGGGGGCAGATGTCGCCGTCGCTCGTTTCCGCTCGCCTGCTGATAGGTCTGGGTGGTCATGGCAAGCTTTCACCCAACGTTACCCTCTGGCGACAACCGGTAAAACGGCGGGTTGCCCATTAGGCACCCTTGTGCGTACAATATGTGCTGTACAGAATTTCCGGAGGTGCCGCGCATGCCCAGGTTGGATATACGACTTGATCACGATTGCCGGGCCCGGCTTGACGCCGTGGTCGAGGACTCCGGATTATCAGCCTCCGAAATCATCAGGAACATAATCGACCAGGCGTACGAGGACGTGCTCAAGAAGGAGCGCCAGAACGCCTTCGCGCGGCTGATCTCCCTGAACATCGAGACGCCCCCCGATCCCGCCGAGTTGTCCAGGGAGCTGGAAGATGCTCACTCCCCAGGTGACCTTTATTGACGCCAACGTCCCCATCTATGCGGCCGGCAGGGATCACCCGTACCACGAGCCTTGCATCCAAGTTCTCGCGGCCGTCAACTACAACCCCGCCGGCTTCGTCACCGACGCCGAGGTGTTCCAGGAGATAATGCACCACTATCGCCGGACGGAGAGGTGGGACGCGGGACAAGCGGTGGTGGAAAGCTTCGCCGCGATGATGCACGGCAGGGTGTCTCCGGTGACCATCGATGATGTTCTTGCTGCGGGGCAACTGGCCAATGAGCACCATGGCCTGAGTACGCGGGATCTACTGCACCTAGCGGTGATGCACCGCTTGGGTGTGATCCGCATCGTTACGGCCGACGCCGACTTCGACAGGGTGCCTGGCATCGTCAGGCTGGATCCAACCGACGACAGAGATTGGAAGCAAGCGTGAGGATCTGAGACATGCCACATTGTTGGAGCGCCGGAAACCATGACCCTGACGACGTACGGAAACACTACACTGATGATGGCGAGTTCACCGCCTGCGCTGAGTACCCACGCGAATACCACTCTTCCAGCCCCGACGGCATCGGATGAACTGCGTTCAGGCAAGGACCGGTCCGTCTCGGCCTTGGATCCCCTGTATTCCGGATTTGGGTATCTGAACGGTCCGGAGACGAGTTGGTGTAGGGCGCCGTCTCGACAGCCCTTGTGCTTCCGGGCGTACCTGATACATGCTATTGATGCTCGCAGCAGCACGAAGAGTTTGTTTAGCGACAAAACGCACAATAACGCGGCAGACGCCTATCGTCACTGTTACTGGTCCGCCCGCATGACCTTGGATTTCGGGGTGGCGGATGCCGAGGGGTTTGGTGACCGGTACGAAGACGTTTCTCCTGACGATCAGCCTCCGGCGGAAAGGAACATGGATCTGACTAACAATCGTCATGGACGAAAGGCAGGCCAGCTGGTCAGTACCGACGAGGCAGCGTCGGCCCTTTGCCAAGATTGGAGCCAGGATGGAACTTTGCAGACGTCGCCGTGAGCCCCCTCCGTCATCTTGGGCAGCGGTACGGCGCTGGTCGAGCCGATCAATCAAGGGGGGCGCTCTATGCCTAACGACAACAGCTGGCTAAATCAAATCTTGGGACTCGTGGAGGGTCGTGCGTACGCATGCTCATTGGTCAGATCGGGCGCTGAACAGCGCGAAACGCCGGGCATTGCCGTTTTTCACGTGGGGAACGGTGAGGTGCGTTTCGAGTGTCACATCGACGCGTCGGTGGATCATGCGGACTACCGCTTGTTGCTGAAGGCCGCAGCGGAAGCCATGCAAGGGGCGCAAGCCTTGGACATAGTGGTGCCTACCGTCAATTTGAGGCACAGCATTGTTTTGATGTCCCTGCCAGGTGGTGGCCCCCATTCCGGAGGGCCTTTGATGGGCCTGCTGTCTGAGCCATCAGGAATGCCGGCATCGTCTTTCGGTGTGACCGACCAGCCCATAGACAACGTCGTCGTCGACCTTTTGGACATCCCAGGAAACTGGGGAGACTGGAAGGCTTCTTACCAATATTCGAGCTCGCGCCTTCCGCGCGAGCTTTCGGACGATGGAAAACACATCCTGGTCCCAACGGACGGGGCGATTGGCGCACGAGTGCTCAGCGGGTGTGCGCTCAGCGCAGGTGGATGGGAGGTGGTGATCCAGGAGATTCCGGCGGAACGCCGTGACGACCCGAGGGTGACGCACTGGTGCGCCATCAGCAGAAGCAACGGGGGGATGACGGGAGTCTCGGCTTGGGAATTCTTCGACGAAGAGCTTCGGCCGTTCCTCTGTTTCCTGTTCGCGGACAAAGTGCAGGTGGCCCGAATGATGGGGAAGGGTTGGACCAAGCTACAGGCGGTGCGCCGGGAAGGTGTACAGACTTATGGAGCGAACTGGCTCCTGTCGACCTGGCCCAGGGCGATCGACCTCCAGGCCCTGTTCCAACGGTTTCACCAGCAGACTGATGAGGTCAAAAAACACTGGCGCAAGGTAATCGGACAGTACGCCATAAGCGAGGAAATCATGGCAGACCTGGGTTCACCTGAAGCTGCGGAGGCAATGAGTTTCGCGGGGCTTGACGGTTTGGCGCGGTCCATCATCAGCGGATACAACGACAAAGACGAATGGCTTAACGGCAAACTGCAGCTGGATCCCAAGGAGCGGAAGCAAGACGGCAGCAGGGCGGGCATCGTAGATGCGATTGAGCTCGTGCTAAGGCGGGAGTTGAGAACAAACAACCCGCATCTGACGGAGTCGCTTCGCCAATTGGCGAGACTTCGGAACGCAACGGACCACACCGACCTACAGTCGGACGTCGACTGGTCTGACGCCTATTACGGATGGAACGCGTCGCAGGCATTGGTGGAGATCCTGCTGCTCAGCAAGATGGGACTGGAAGAAATCCCCAACCGAACGGAGTTCCCGATGGTGGGGATCATGGGTCTCGACGTACACAAGAACGTGCGCGGGGAAACAATTCTGCCGCGCCAGTGTCAAAGCTGCGGAGCATGGACAGGGACGATCACTCATCGTGAATGCGGGCAAAATCTGTGCAGCGAATGCTGGGAACAGCACAACCTAACCGGTTGTACCGAGGCCGCGCATTCGCCTGCCGATTGAACGCAGCTGAGCCCATTCTCGACGTCATCGCCGAAACCCGGCGCAATATGATCTGGCCTGACAAAGCTCTGGTCTACTTTTTCATGTCCGGATGCCACCTGGTGGCAGACTACACAGCGCGTCTGACCTGAACCCGCATCGCCTCTGTCAGGTGGCGTTCACACCAACGGTACGGGTCTCTAGCTGAACTTGATCGCAGGACCGTAGTTACGGTCCCGCGGTACGTCATCCGGCCTTTCTGCTCCGTAGCACCCTGGAGATGTCGACATGATCCACAACGAATGTGGGAATCTATTTCGGGCTGGCAGGACCTTGTTGGAGAGGAGCCGACTGGTGCGGTACGGGGAACACGCCTTCGTTGGCGAAACCGACGAGGATCGGGTCGAGGCGTACTGGAAAAACAACTTCGACTCGGATTTCGGCCGGTACATGGCATGGGTGTGGTTTTCAGTTGGCGCGGAGAACCTGGTGAAGGCAGCACTGGTCTGCAATGGATTGTTACAGGGAAAGCCGCAAAACTCTGATTACCCTATGTATTTGTGGGACACGGATAACGCAACCTGGGTCGACGAGGTATTGAAACCCCAACAGGGGCCAGGTGGCGGGTATGGGACCCTGGGCGACATTTGGGAATACGAACTGGATAAATTGGCCCGGCGTCACGGGATTACAGATGCTGAAAGCAAAAAGTTGAAGGCGGCTTACAAGTACTTCACGCAGGCCATCAGGAACCGAGACGCTCATTCATACATTGAGAATCGACGCAGGAGGGACTTCCCTGCTGTTGACAGGGTCTTCGTGCCAGCGTTCAACACGCTGGTCCGTGCCATGGAAAATATGGGGCATTTCGAGGCGACCGTTGACCACCACCCTAGCCATTGATGTACCGGCGAAGGCAAGGATTGTGTTCCCGGTCAACCCAGAAAATGTCAGATAGCCCGAGCAGGAAACGCGTATGTCCAGGATGATGCCGACACAGATCAGGGAAAGCGCACCACGTTCGGAGCAAATTGTTTTCAGACAGCTCCAACGGGGCCCAAGGGCTTGGGTAGTACTGCAATCGGTATCTGTTCCAGTCCCGGGCGGCAATCCCAAGGAGATCGACTTCCTCGTATTGATCCCCGACCAGGCCGTGATTTGCCTGGGATGGCGGGCGCATGAGACCGCTGCGTATTCGTCTGCAGCAAGTGTGGCGGGACTTGGGCCTGCAATCCTATGTCGTTGAGCGGGACTATCTACTCTCCTGGGTGTTGGCCGGTATCAGCGCAGTACCTGAGCTGAGGGAGACGCTGGTTTTCAAAGGCGGAACGGCGCTCAAGAAGTGCTACTTCGGAGATTGCCGTTTCTCGGAGGACCTGGATTCTCTGGATTGGAGAATGTTCCAACGGGGGATGATTTGGCAAAGGCCATCGTCCGGGCGTGCGATGAGGCCCGTGGGTTGCTTGATGAATATGCCCAGGTCGAGATGCACTGCGAGCGTCATACTGAGAACAACCCGCATCCCGGTGGACAGGAGGCGTTTCGTATTCTGGTCAGGTTGCCGTGGCATCCCCGGCCGGATATTCCGATCAAAGTCGAGATCACCGCAGATGAGCAAATCGTTTGGCCGGTGGAACGGCGCAGGGCGATTCATGACTACGGGGAGCCTCTAGAGGCGAAATTACAAGTCTATTCCCCAACGGAGGTGGTGGCCGGGAAGTTGCGGGCGACCCGGCAACAATTGGCGCGGTTGGAGAACCGAGGGTGGATGCGTAACCGGGCGCGGGACTACTACGACCTCCGGCGGGTCCTCGGGAATTACTGGGATCGCCTGGACTTTGTCGACTTCCGTGCCCGGCTCCATGACAAGTGCCGGCTGCGGAACGTTGATTTCGAAGGTCCGGAGGATTTCTTTGACCGGCGCATAGTGGACGATGTGGAACGTGGGTGGAAGGATTCTCTTGGCCCGTTGATAATCGATCTTCCATCTTTCACGACAGTGATGGATGAACTACGTCCGCAGGTAGAGGTTCTCCTCGGTCCAGAGGGATAATTTGATCGCGATGACAAACAATAAGCTTACCCAAGCCGTTGAGGCGTACTTCACCGAACTGCGCCTGGTGCGCGGATCCGGCGGTGCCACCGACGAACGCTCTCTTTACGTGCCGCTGGCCAACCTGCTGAACGCCGTGGGCAGGACGCTGAGGCCCAAAGTGTTCTGTGTGCAGGAGTTGGCCGATCAGGGCGCCGGTCATCCCGACTTTGGCCTCTACACGACCCAGCAGGTGCAGAAAGGGAAACCGAAGTCGGGACAGAAGCCGGAGCGCGGCGTGGTTGAGGTCAAACCTGTTGATGATGATGCCTGGCTGACCGCTGAGAGCGCCCAGGTGAACCAATACTTGCAAGGCTACCGTAGTGTG
>JAKZUY010000345.1:0-3458 GCA_047516345.1 Dehalococcoidia bacterium
GGGCGACAAAAGTCGCTTCTGAATTTGGAGGAAATCCAATGGCTACTATTTTTGTCCGAGGACGGCTTGTCCTCGCCGCGTTGGCCACTGCGGTCCTGACATTGGGCCTGACGGCAAACGCACAGGAAGCGGGGGAGGAAGAAGCTACCGACGCGCCCCTGATCGAGGAGATCGTGGTGACGGCCACCTACCGCGACACACAGTTGATGGACACGCCCATCGCCCTCTCCGCCGTAACGGATGTGGAGATCATGCAAAAGGGCATCCAGGACATAACGTACCTCTACCAGTCGATTCCCGGACTCAACTATCGCGCCAACACCCTGAGCATGAGCAGGCCAAATATCCGCGGCATCCAGAATATCGTCGGCGGCAACTCGCCCGTGGGGGCCTATATGGACCTGGTGCCTATCGGCACCGCCGTCGCGCAGAACAGCCACAGCCTAGGTTCACTCTACGACATCCAGCGGGTCGAAGTGCTGAAAGGGCCGCAGGGAACGCTCTACGGCGAAGGCAGCATCGGCGGGGCGATACGCTATATCAGCAAGACGCCCGACTCCAGCGGCTTCGACTACTCCGTGCGGGCGACCCTCGAAGCCATGGCGCATGGCGACCAGGGAAACCGTTTCGACGCCATGCTCAATATTCCGCTCGGCGATCAGGCGGCGGTGCGCGTGGTCGCCTTCTCGCGCTTCAATGCGGGGATCATGGATGCGCCGGGACTGCGCATGGAAGAAGATGTCGACTGGACGGAAGAAACCGGTGCCCGAGTAAGGGTCGCCCTGCAGGCCACTGACACTCTGCGCATTACGGGAATGTACCAATTCACCAACGCCGATTTCGGCGGCCCGGGGCTCGGCTTTCAGTGCTTCACCAGCGGAGGTGAAAATCTCCCATCAACTTACCAACCACCCCAGATACCGTTTTACCCGCACCCGGGAATCATCTGCGACGGGTACGGCGACCAGTTCAACAAACGGGATCCGTACGTCACCCACCTGACGCACCCGGACGGCGTCAACGGCGGATTCAACGATATAGGCTTGTATAACGTCAGCGCCGAATGGGAGCTGCCGTTCGCGGACCTCCTCGTATCCGCGTCGTACCTCGACGAAGAGCGGCGCTACGCTCAGGAAGGAGCCCCGAACGACAGGTTCTGGGGTGGGTTTGCTGACAACGGCTGCGGCGGCATGGTAGCACCAGAAATCTGTGTGTCCGGCAGGTATTCCGTACAGTCCGCCTACAACTGGGGTCGCCTGCGATTGGACCGTTACGCGAATGAGCTGCGTCTGGTCTCCAACACCGACAGCCGCTTGCAGTGGACCGTCGGAGCCTACTTCAAGGACGAGAGATCCCAGAGTGGCGATCATGAGCCCTGCCCGGCCACGGTCCCCTATGGCGGGCGCTCCGACTCCGCCCACTGTTTCGCCCAGTGGTACTTTGCTCCGGGCACGCCGATTGAGCATCAGAATATACTCGCCAATACCTTTAACGCCGTGCTCGCGGGCATCCAGGACACCTCGTTCAGGGATGCAACCGAGCAGTCTTACTTCGGCGAGGTCAGTTACCGGATCAATGACCAATGGGAGCTCCTGCTTGGCGCCCGCTTCGCCGACGTGACCATCGACATAGACACGCTTGAGCCGAATACGGACGATCGGAATCGCGCTCTCGCCACCTTCTCCCTGGAAGACAGGAAGAGCTCGCCGAAGGTCACCCTCACGTGGCGCCCCAACAACGACTTGATGATCTACGCCACACGGTCCCACGGGTTCCGCCCTGGACACATCAACGAGGGGCTTCTCGGCGCGGTCAACACGCTGGATGCGGTGCGCGCCAACGACCCGCTTGCCGAAGAGGTGTATCAAGTACTGATTGACGCCTACCAAGCCGAAGGCGATGAGATGATCAACTACGAACTCGGGGTCAAGGCGACGCTGGCCGATGGCCGCATGACCTTTGTCGGGTCGGTATTTTCCATGGAATGGCGGGACATGCTCATCAACGCCTCATACCAGCCGCCGGAAGTTGCAAACGTACCAGCGAGACTGCTGCGTTTCCAAAGCAACATCGGCGCCGCAGAGTCCCAAGGCGTGGAGATAGAAGTGCGGGGTCAGGTCACCGACGCGCTGAGCTTCAGCGGTGGTCTCTACTGGAACCCGAAAGCGGATCTCCTCGCCGGGGGAGCGGGACAATACGAAGGCACGGTCGACGAGGGGAACCGCATGCCCGCCGCACCGATATACACGGTACACGGCTCGCTGGTCTACGATTTCGAACTGGCCGGTTTCGACGCAACCGCTCGAGCCGATGCCTATATCGTGGATGAACAGTTCGACCGCGCCACCAACGATTTCGTGACACCGGCCTATCAGACCCTGGATGCGAAGCTCCTGCTGCGCCGGGACGACTACGAAGTTGGCTTGTTCGTCCGCAACCTCTTCGATGAAGTGGTTGTGTACGAATTCAACTCCGTGGGCTACAACTTCGGCAGAGCACGCACTCTCGGAGTGCAGCTTAACTACAGCCTATAGGCCAACGCAGTTCAGTTGATCTGCGATGCGGCCCGCACCCTCGGGGAGCGGGCCGCATTTTTTTTGCCGGCGCATGTCTCACTGACCGAAACCATAGCCGCGCCTAATGGTGGAGTTCGCGCTACGCTAACGTACGGGCTCGCCGGCTCCTTCCCGCAACGCGTGTACGGTGCCCTCCTCGAAGTCGCCAAAGGCTTCTTCTGACCCGCCGGGCCAACGTATCGTCACGTTCCGTGCCTGCGACTCCTCTCCGAGCCCGAAATGCACTCTGGGGTCGCTGGAAGCGAGGTAGCTTGCGGACGGTTGCACGTCGCGGCTTGATCTCACTTCACCGATGGTGGCGGAAACGGTGGCGCCATGGGCGTCCCGGCCGCCTGCGGTGAGCACGCGGAAGCGTATCCAGTTGCCTCTGCTTGTCCGGTTCATGAGCAGATAAGGCGCAGCGTCCCGGTTGACGACAACCAGGTCCAGAGCGCCATCGCCATCGATATCACCGACCGCGAGGCCACGACTGGTGTGGACAAGCGAAGGTTCGACGCCCCCCTTGGGCTTGATCTCGCGAAACACCACGGAACCGGCGTCGACCCCGCCCTGAAAGAGCGTATTGGGCTCTGCGAAGACATCGCCACTCGATGGTTCTGACGACTGTACCTTGCCGTTCGCCTCATAGAGATCGAGCCGACCATCGTTGTCGAAATCGGCGAGGGCCACGCCAAAACGGGTATGCCGCTTGCTCGCGGGCCCCAGACCGGCGAGTCGCGTCGCGTCTAAGAAATATTCGCCCTCGTTGCGGAAGAAAGAGTCGGACTGCCGCTTCAGGTTGACGACCAGGAGATCGCTGTCGCCGTCGTCGTCCACATCGGCTGCCGCAACGCCCATTCCCGCCTTGGCGATCCCGTCATCGTCCAACGCGCAACCCCACAG
>JAKZUY010000346.1:0-3564 GCA_047516345.1 Dehalococcoidia bacterium
GCACCACGTGGACGTTGGAGGCGGGGCGCCGGCATCGGTGGGCGCGTTCCAGGAGGTTTTTCAGGAAGGCGTGATCATCCCGGCGGTGAAGCTCGTCAAGGGCGGCCAAATCGTCGACGACATCTTCAGGCTCGTCCTCGCCCAGATCCGGTCGAAGCGTGAGACCGCGGGCGATTTCCGCGCGCAGGTCGCATCAAACCTGACGGGCGCCCGCAGAGTGCAGGAGATCGTAGACCGGTTCGGGCTGGATGAGTTTCGACGATACGTAAATGAGATCGTCGAATACACCTCCCGGCGGACGCGTGCCGAAATCGCAAAACTCCCAAAGGGCGTGTTCACGGCGACCGGCTCGGTCGACAACGACGGATTCACCGACAAGCCCGTTCAGCTAAAGGTCAAGGTCACGATCGACGACACCGGCGTCCATTTCGACACCACCGGGTCGGACCCACAACGCCGGGCACCGGTGAACTCCACTTTTGCCCAGACCTTTTCGGCGTGCGCCTACGCACTGCGGGCGCTCATGGACAAGGACCTGCCGGTCAACCACGGTTTCTATCAGTACGTGCGCATCAATGCGCCCTTAGGCACCGTCACGAACTGTGTGCATCCGGCGCCCGTTGTGGGAGGCTGGGAAACACACGTCAGACTCAACGACATGATTTTTAAGGCGCTCTCCGAAGTCATGCCCGACGATGTCCCCGCCGGTACGAAGGCGATGCAATGCCACTCCGGTTTCGGTGGCGACCACCCTGGAACCGGCGAGTACTACTGCTACCTTGAAACCCTGGCTGGCGGTTACGGCGCCCGATCTACGTCGGATGGGCCGGACGCGGTTCAGTCTCACGGCCAGAACACGGAAAACGCCCCGGTCGAAGAGGTGGAGATTAACTACCCGCTGCGGATCGAACAATACGGACTGATCACCGATTCGGAAGGGGCGGGGAAGTACCGGGGGGGTCTCGGCCTTCGCCGTGACTACCTGTTCCCGTCGCCTACTACCTTCACGATTCTGGCCGACAGGGATAAGGCCGGGCCGCACGGCCTTTTCGGGGGCCAACCCGGTTCGATTTCGGTCTATGCATTAACGAGAGATGGCAAGGAGGTGCATCTCTCGTCCAAGACGACCGTTCAACTCGAACCCGGCGACATAATTTCGTACCGCACATCCGGTGGAGGCGGTTTCAATAGCCCACTGCTGCGCGACCCCGAACTCGTACTGTCCGACGTCCTCGACGGCAAGGTGTCCATCGGACGGGCGAGCAGCGTGTACGGCGTGGAACTGAGCGCGGACGGTGCATCGGTGGACCTGGCAGCTACAAAGCTATCTCGCGGCCGTTTAAGTGGTGAAACCGGCGCATGACGTCAAAAAACGGAGGGCATGAGCCCGGCAACTTGAATAGCACCCGATTCAGACTGGGCGTGGACATTGGCGGGACCTTCACCGACGGTGTTCTCATCGACACGTCGTCAGGCGAGGTGACGAACTCCAAAGTGCTTTCGACGCCCGGCGATCCGTCGTTGGGTTTCATGGAAGCCCTCCAACAACTGATAGCCGGCAGCGGTATTGAACCCGGCGAAATCGAGCACGTGGTCCACGCGACCACGGTGGCGACGAACGCCATCATCGAAGGCTCGACGGCGCGCGCCGCGTTTGTAACGACAAAGGGCTTTTCGGACATGCTGGAGATTGCCCGGCAGATCCGGCCCACGCTATATGACCTCAACTTTAAGAAGCCGCCCCCGTTGGTGCCGCGCAGACTGTGTTTCGGCGTCCCCGAAAGACTCGATGCTGTTGGAGACGTCATTACCCCACTCGACGAATCGAGGGTAGAGGCAATCGCCGAACTCATCGCCCATGCGAACGTCGAGGCGGTGGCTGTTTGCCTGCTGCACGCCTACCGCAACCCCGATCACGAGGCGCGGGTCGGGGAGATTCTTCGATCAAGGCTGAAGGACATGCCCGTCTCGTTGTCCTCCGAGGTGGCGCCGGAATTCCGTGAGTACTTCCGGGCGAGCACCACTGTAATCAACGCGGTGATCGGGCCGCTCGTAGGCCGCTACCTGTCTAACATCGGACGCCGTCTGGAAGATCGCGGCATTACCGGCGACCTGTTGGTCATGCAGAGCAGCGGCGGTGTGTATTCGGCTGAAGCAGCGGTCGAACGACCCGTGTTCATGGTGGAGTCGGGCCCCGCCGCAGGCGCGGTCGCCGCCACGCATATCGGCGCCGCCGCAGGGCACACAAACCTGATTTCGTTCGATATGGGCGGCACAACAGCCAAGGTGTGCATGATCCTCGGCGGCGAGCCGCGGGTGACCAAGGACTACACGGTGGGGGCCGAGGCGCAAAGCGGCGCGGGCGCTTTCGGCGGCGCAGACGGGTACCCCGTCAGGACTCCCGTTATCGACCTCGTAGAAATCGGCGCAGGGGGCGGATCGATCGCCTGGGTAGATTCGGGCGGCGCGCTGCGAGTCGGGCCGAAGAGTTCGGGCGCCGAGCCCGGACCGGCATGCTACGGACTGGGGGGAACACAGCCCACCATCACGGACGCCAATCTCGTGCTCGGCAGGCTGAATCCGGAGTACTTTGCCGGCGGATCCATGCGACTCGATCCAGAACTTTCCGCGGCGGCTATCAGTGAACATTGCGCCGGACCGTTGGGAATGGGAGTCGAGGCGGCGGCGGACGGGATCATAGAGATCGCTAACGCGATGATGGTCGGCGCGCTAAGGCTGGTCTCGGTCCAGCGCGGCCATGACCCGCGGGACTTCCTGTTGGTTGCGTTCGGAGGCGCCGGACCTGCGCACGCCGCGCGAATCGCACAGGACAGCGGGATGGCGGGAGTATTGATTCCACCGAGCCCGGGTACGGCGTCTGCGTTGGGCCTGTTAGCGACCGACCTTCGGCTCGATCGCAGCGTGACTCACCTGCAACTCGCCGACAACGTCGACCCAGCCGAATTGGACCAAAAGTTTCTGACTCTCGAAGAAGGGTGCATGTCGGCGCTGCGGGTGAACACTTCCGACGGCACTGACATGTATTTCCGCCGCTCGGTCGAGATGCGCTATTTTGGGCAAAGTTTCGAGTTGAACATCCCGGCGCCGGCCGGAACGTTTGACGAATCGGGGCTATCGTCTCTGCTCGCCGCGTTCCACGATGAACACGAGCGCGCATATGGGTTCAAAGTTCCTGACGAACCAGTCGAGTTTGTCAATCTACGATTGGTAGCTGTACAACCGATCACGAAGCCGGCCACCCGGCCTATGGCGAAAGGTTCCGGTGACGAGTCATCGGGCGTTAAAGGCCACCGTCGGGTCTTCTTTGCGGATTTGGGCGGCTGGACCGACACCGCGGTCTACGACCGGTACGCCATGACCGCGGGTGACCAGGCGAAGGGACCGGCAATGATCGAGGAGGCCGATTCCTCGACCGTGGTGCCGGCGGGCTGGCTAGCTGACGTGGACGACCACGGAAATCTAATTCTCACGCGATCGTAATTCCTGAGCCGGCCGCATGAATCAGCCAGCCCAACTCGTTGCAAAGGAGCCTGAATGACCGCG
>JAKZUY010000347.1:0-11236 GCA_047516345.1 Dehalococcoidia bacterium
GCAGAGTCTTTCGAACAGTTCAAGACCACGGCCATCGATAAGGCCCGGATCAGGGTATTGGCCCTGCTGAACATCTGCCGACAGGGAATGCTTAAGCACGCCGAGCAGGACTCCACTCAGCTAAAAGCCGCCCCGTGCGCAGTGGTGATGAACGACTATCCGGACCACATTGTTGGTATCAAGGCTGCCCACTACGACGGGGTGGACTACGACGGCATCGAGCAGGCGGTCGTGGCGGGTGAGATGACGGGGAAGCCGGTGATGATCGACTACCACCGCCATCCGGCCCGCAACTATCGTGGGTTACTGGCGCGGCTGCGCCCGGGTGACACTCATACGCACATGTACGGCAGACACACGCCCCAGATGGACGAAAACGGGGTCATCTACGACTTTCTGTTGGAGGCGCGTGAGCGTGGCGTTCAGTTCGACGTCGGGCACGGCGGCTTCAGCTTCTGGTTCAGCACGGCGAGCAAACTGATACCGCAGGGCCACATCCCGAGCACGATCTCGACCGACGTTCACCATGGCAGCTTTTTCCTGTCGCGCGCCACAATGCCGACCACGATGTCAAAGTTGATGAATCTGGGGTTGACGCTGAATCAGGTCGTGGAGATGTCGACTTCGGCGCCGGCGAGCTGGATGAAACGTCCTGAACTGGGCAACCTGTCGGTTGGCGCAGAGGCGGACATCGCTGTCTTGAAGCTGGAGCGCGGCGACTTTGGTTTCGTCGATTCCGGGTGGACCAGGATGCGGGGCGATTCGCAACTGAACTGCCACATGACGATCCGTGCGGGCGAGATCCTGTGGGACCTGAACGGGCTTTCACGCCCTGGTTACGAAGGCCTCGGCGACTACATCAAGCTGGACGGCGGGGATTGGTCTGAATACGAGGACTGGACCGGCTACCAGAATTCCTGAGCGGTTGTAGTCTACCGTCTGCCCCGCGGGCAATCACGTTTGTGGGTGCCCGCCGGGGGTGGGGCGCGGCGACGGTGTCGACGGTGTTCACGCTTTGCCCCCGTCCCTCCCACGCGCAAACTAGTGTAGAGGTGTCACCTGTGGGCGCCCGCCGGGGGTGGGGCACGGGAATTGCGTCGACGGTATCCACGCGTTGCCCCCGTCCCTCCCACGCGCATACTAGTGTAGAGGTGTCACCTGTGGGTACCCGCCGGGGATGGGCACGGGAACCGCGTCCTACGTTGAATACCCGCCACCCCTCGCCAACCTGTCACTCGTCTTCTCCGACCCCGATCGGGGAACCACCGGGGGCACGGGAACGTTGGCGGCGGTGTTCGCGCGTGGCCCCGTTCCACCCCAATGGCGCCCACAAGAGACGCCACTACATGGTCCTGGACGTTCGGGGAGCGGGTTATCCGGCTTTTACTACGAGGTTTATGAGTCTTCCGGGAACGTATATTTTTTTGATTACCTCGCCTTGCGAGGTGTGTCGCTGCACCCGTTCGCTGGCCAGCGCAGCGTCGATCGCGTCTTGCTCAGACATGTCGGCGGGCATTTCGAGTTGGTCGCGAACCCTGCCGTTCACCTGGACCACCATCGTGATGTTGTCCGAGGCGGCCAGCTCTTCGTCCGAAGTCGGCAGCATCTGTGCGTGGATCGAGTCCTCGCGCCCCGTTCGTTCCCAGAGCTCCTCGGTGATGTGAGGCGCCAGTGGGGCGGTCAGGAGCAACAGGCGGTCGATTGCGTCACGCCAGGTAGCCCGCGAAAAGCCTCCGCGCGCCCACAGCCTCCCCAGTTCATTCGAATACTCCATCAGCGCAGCGATGGATGTGTTGAACTTAAACGCGGCCATGTCCCCGATGACCCTGCGCGTAGTGGCGTGCGCCGTCCGCAGCAGGTCCCGTTCTGCCGTAGTGTCAGACACGGTATTCGGCAGCATATCTGTGTCTCGCAGCGTCAGGTCCCAGATGCGGTTCATCCAGCGGGAGATGCCGTTGATACCCGAGCCGGTCCATGCGCCGCCCGTGTCCCACGGCCCAAGGAACATCAGGTAGCAGCGAACCGTATCAGCGCCGTACTGCTCCACAAGCGGGTCCGGAGCAAGGGGGTTCTTGCGTTTCGAAATTCGGCCGAGTTGAGTGGTCATCACGCCGTGGCTGAACAGCCTCGCATACGGCTCGTCGAAATCTACAAAGCCCATGTCTCGCAACGCTTTGGTGAAGAAACGGGCGTACAGCAGGTGCATCACCGCGTGCTCCATGCCGCCCGTGTACTGATGCACCGGCGACCATGATTTCACCCTGTCGGGGTCGAATGGCAGATCGTCGTTGGTCGGGCTCGTGTAGCGCAGGTGATACCACGACGAGTCGACGAACGTGTCCATCGTGTCCGTCTCTCGCCTCCCGTCTGCGCCGCACTTGGGGCAGGGCGCGAAGACAAAAACGGGGTCGAGAGTGAGGGGTGATTGACCCGTCGGCTTGAAATCGGCGTTTTCAGGCAGCAAAACGGGCAGCTGATCTTCCGGAACGGGCACAGCGCCGCACTGTTCGCAGTACACGATAGGGATGGGGGTACCCCAGTAACGTTGGCGCGAAATGAGCCAGTCGCGCATGTGGTACGTAACCTCGCGGCGGCCCCATTCGTTCGCCTCGATCTTGTCGGCGATACGAACCATGCCCTCTGTGTTCGGCAGGCCGTCGAACTCGCCGGAGTTGATCTGTGTCCCGGGGCCGATCCATGCTTCCGGGAGATCGTCGCCCTGCCAGTTGTCCGGGGCAACGACGACCCTGATCGGGAGTCCATATTTTTTGGCGAACACGAAGTCACGGGCATCGTGGGCAGGCACGCCCATCACTGCCCCTGACCCGTACGTGGCCAGCACGTAGTCGCCGACGAGCACCGGCACCCGCTCCCCGTTCAAGGGGTTCGTGCAGTACGCGCCGGTCGGCACGCCGGTCTTGTCGCGATCGGTAGACGTGCGTTCGATCTCGCTCTCGCGCCTCGCCTGCGCAACGTACTCGTCTACTGCGGCGCGTTGGCCGGGCTGTGTAAGGACGTCTACCAACCTGTGCTCCGGCGCCAACACTACGAAGGTCACTCCGTAGATCGTGTCGATACGTGTGGTGAACGTCTCGATCTTTTCGCCCGGAGCGAAGTCGCCTGCGTCGAACGCCACGGTGACGCCCTCCGACCGGCCGATCCAGTTGCGTTGCATCACGCGGATTTTCTCCGGCCAGTCGATGTCCTCCATCTTCAGCAGTTCATCAGCGTACTTAGTGATGCGGAAAAACCACTGTGGCAGCTCGCGCCGTTCCACCGGCGCGCCGCACCGCTCGCACGACCCGTCCTTAACCTGCTCGTTGGCGAGCGTGGTTTGGTCCTGCGGGCACCAGTTGGCTGCTCCCTCGGCCCGGTACGCTAGGCCGGATTCGAACATTTTCAGGAAGAAGTACTGATTCCAGCGGTAGTACTCAGGATCGCACGTGACGATCTGCCTCGACCAGTCGTAAGAGTTGCCCATGAGTTGGAACTGACGGCGCAAGTTGGCTATGCGGTCGTAGGTCCACTGGCGGGGGTGGATATTGTGGGAGATGGCGGCGTTCTCGGCGGGCAGTCCGAATGCGTCGAATCCTTGGGGGTGCAAGACGTTATAGCCTTGCATGCGCTTGAAACGTGCGCCAACGTCACCGCCGGAGAAGGCGAACCAGTGGCCGATGTGGAGGTCCCCCGAGGGGTAGGGGAACATGGTAAGGGCGAACCAATTGTCCTTGCCGTCGGCGCGGTCTTCCGTCCGGTACAGGCCGGACTCTTCCCAGCGCCTATGCCACTTGGGCTCTATGGCACCCGGCACGTATCGGGCCTGCTGTGTGTCCGCGAATTCGCCCTCGCGCGTGGTGGTCAACTGAACTGCTCCAAATTCGCCCGCTCCCGCCTGAGTACCAACATCGCAGAGTCAGGCCCTGCGCCGGCGAGAGGAAGACGGCTGCATCGGTAAACAATTCTACCGCGAGGCCGGGAACAGCCCCACAGACGTTTACCGGTCATGTCTCGCCTATCTATATAGGGTAGCGATGGCCGTGGTGGCAGGGTTAGCGGCAGCGAGTGCGGGGTGTGTCTGTTGCTGCAATACGAAAGCGGTGGGCGGTCGGCGATGATTTCAGAACTTACTTGGCTGATGTTTGCCTATGTAACCGACCACAGCCATTTTCTGCTCGTCGTCCCAATCCCACGCAATTCGGATGGTGTGGCTTTCTTTATTGTCGACACCTTTTTTGATGTGACATGCCAAGTCATAGGCCTTCCCGCCGCCCTGTGTTGAGTACGCCTCAGGATATTGGTTCATTGCCATAACGGAGTTGTCGGGGGCGTACTTCCATCCGGAACAGACCGACTTGAGCGAGTGCTCAGGGTCCGCCATTCCGCCATTCTTCCGACCCGTTCGGTATGTGGTTGCCAGCCATTTGAGTGCGTCGAAAACCTCTGGGGGCCGCTCGAACTCGGTATCGACGTTCGACGCGCCGTTCAGGTAGAACAGCAATTCCTTCCATTCGAATTGCTCTCGGGCGCGTGCCACCGCCTCACCGACGCTGTCCACAGGAGTCGTTTCTGGTGGGTCGGCCTTGTTGTTATCGGCACTCCACAGAGCCGCCAGCCGTTGATTGGCTTTGAACAATTTCGCTTTTAACGCGTCGTTCTCAGTTTCGAGATCTAGATTCTTGGCGCGCAGGGCAATCAATTCGGCTGTCGTGTCGTCTGTGTGCGATTCAGGTCTGGTGTCTGGTTTGGGTGGCGCGGCGGGTTCCGGAAGGGCGGCGTGAAGTTGTTCGATGAGGGACAGGACCTGGTTCGCCGCCTCCGCCTCTTTCTTCGTCCCTTGTTTCCACAAATCCCAGGTAGCGTAGTTAACGGATGATACGGCGCGAAATGTCTCGAGCGCCGCACCGAGTTGGTCGATTACGTTCAAGGCGTCGTCGAGCCTTTTAGCCTGTCCCGCCAGTGTCCGCCCGGGGTTCGTCAGGTTGTCTGGCATCTCGCGTCCGAGGAATACAAGCTCCGGCATGAAATCGCGGCATAGCTCCATTGACTTGCCGATCAGATCCGATATTCGCTCCTCCTCCTGCTGTCTGTCTTCCACGATTTTGGATGCGGAGTTAACGAATCGCGCGGCGGCGCCCGTTCCGGCCGCGCTCGCCAATGACGTTTTCAACTCGTCCAGCCATTTATCGAACGGCAGGTCGCGGTCAGCTCCGTCCATCCCGTTCGCCTGCCTGATCAGTCTCGGCAGGTTGCCCGTGACCATGCAGAGCATGATGGAGACGTCATGCGGATGGCAGGGATTCTTTTTATCGCTCGTGATGCTGCCAATCGCAGCATTCCAGGTCTTCAGGGGCATCAGGTCCCTGAACTGTCTGTTTTCGAGATCGGGTCCCTCAATCGGAATGTCATTGGCCCTGGCGTATTCCTCCACCGAGGTACGCAGGTCTTTTTCATTTTCAGCCCAGAATCCCAAGACCGCTCCCGCGAGTGGGTCTGACAGAACTACCTGCTCGCGAACGGGGGTCAATAGCTGCGATTTTGGGGCCAGAAGCGGGTGTCTTTCGTGATTCGGGGGTCTGATTCCTGAAGCCTTCACCGCGGCGTCAAACCGTTGCCCGGCGGGTGTGGCCTCACTCTTCACGTCGCACGCGTCGAGGGCGCGTTCAACGATGTCATTGATGTGCGAAAGCGGCGCGAGGTGAATTGCGTTGCGGAAAGACAATTCGTTCGCCGGTTGAGTGTCGGGGGCAGGGTCTGACTTGTTCATTGCGTGCCTCGCTCGCGGGGATCGATTACTACGTGCAGATCATAACGCCCGCGGAGCTACGGAACGCGATGGTTACTCCCTTTTGTGGCCGCTTCAGCCGTCCGAGATAGTTCGCAGAGTCGGGTTGTCGCGAATAAAGTTCTTTAGCTCCCTGACCAAATCTTCTTGGAGTTGGATGGACAAGCCGCCGTCGACCGGTAGTACGACTCCGGTGATAAACGATGCCTCTTCCGAACACAGGAACGCGATTGCGTTTGCGATGTCGTCCGGCACGCCGGTGCGCCTGACCGGGTACTGGAGTTCGAACAAGCGGTACCCGGCGTCGTTGCCGTTTTGTTTCCACATTTGTTCGCTGCGTTCCGTGACGATGTGGCCCGGAGCTATCGCGTTGACCGTGATTCCCAGTGGACCGAAATCGCACGCCATCTGACGGGTCATGCCGATCACGGCCGACTTGCCGGCCTCGTACACAAGAGAGCCGCGCGACATGAGCAGCCCGTGGACCGACGAGATGTTGACAATGCGGCCGCCGCCGGACGACTCCATGGCCGGTACGGCGTACTTTGCGCCGAGGAACAGGGCCCCGGTCAAAAGGTCCATGCCCTCGCGCCACGCAGCCTGCGAAACGTCCACGGCGCTTCCTTCACGGTCGCTGTTGCCCCCGTAGGCGTTCTGCACCAGGATGTCGAGCCGGCCGAACTCGGAGACTGCCCGTTCGACCATCTTCTGCGCGACCTCTTCGCTCGCCACGTCGCCGGTCATGGCGACGGCGTTGCCCCCGGCACTACGGATACGCTCCGTGTTGGAGTTCGCAGTGTTCTCCTCGACGTCGACGATTAGCACGTTTGAGCCATCTCCCCCCAGCCTGCGCGCT
This sequence comes from Dehalococcoidia bacterium, assembly GCA_047516345.1. Classification (GTDB taxonomy): domain Bacteria; phylum Chloroflexota; class Dehalococcoidia; order Lucifugimonadales; family Lucifugimonadaceae. Next base: position 6,639 of record JAKZUY010000347.1, read on the forward strand.
GTTGCGCCACCGATGCCGCGGGCGCCGCCCGTGACGATTGCTGACGTTCCACTTAACCGACCCATTGTCGCCTCCTCATGATGTTGCACATATCCTACCCTTCGGGCATCGGCAGAGAGCACGTCTCACAACGTTGGATTCTCCGGGTAATTTCCGCGTAAAACCTCGTCGTTCCCGTGAAAAGAGACCTCTACATAACCTCGACATATTTCATTCCGAGCACCCAGATGTCATTCCGAGCGCAGCCGAGGAACTAAGCCATCCAGACCGCATGCCCCCGCCCCTCTTACCCCAGACCCTTCGACTTCGCTCAGGGTGACATGGAGTGAGGAATCACTGGTTGGGGAGCTAGTTATGCAAAGGTCTCTGGAAACGGGAATCTACGCCCGCCGCTGGTTCCCCGGCCGGACGGGGAATGGGAACCGGTCTGTTGGTGATCGCGCGTTACGCCACACCTCCCCGACGACAACCACGGGAATTGCCAGTACACATATCAGAGGATGGGATCAATAATCCTCCTGAACGGAAACCCGCCCCCAATGGTTCCCCGATCGGGGTCGAGGAAGACGAGTCATGGCAAGGACACCGGGGATGACGGATGATGCCCTGCACCCGGTGTTGCTCCGCGGTCGTTGGCGTTAATCTGGGTGTGGTCTCGAACGCGATTGCTGGGCGAGTAACCTGCGTGACTCGCTACTATCATTGTTCGGGTGATCCGAAATTGTAATCCTGCCGGTGCGCGGCTATTCTGCCCCGCCATACGCCGCGCCGAACCCTGGGCTTGAACGATAATCCCCGTACGGCCGACACCGGAAGAGACTTCATGACATCTGCATCAGAAAAAATCAAGTGGCTGCTGGCCCTTGAGCCCTACGCCGTAGTGTTCATTGCCAGCGCCGTAACCCTCATCATAGAGATCGTGGCGGCGAGGATACTGGCGCCGCACATCGGCGTTTCGGTGTACACGTGGACCAGCGTAATCGGGGTGATCCTGGCCGGAATCAGCATCGGCAACTGGCTTGGCGGGGTGTTTGCCGACCGCGCAGCGTCCCGTAACAACCTGGGGCTGATCTTGCTGGCCGGCGCAGCGACGACGTTACTGATACTCCCGTTCGCGTCCCTCGCTCCGGGGTGGGTCACCTCGCTGCCCCTGTTGCTGCGGATCGTGCTTCTCTCGGCGATTCTCTTCCTCGCCCCAGCGTTGATCCTCGGCATGGTCTCCCCGATGGTGATAAAGCTCACCCTGCGGGACCTTTCGGCAACCGGAAACGTGGTCGGCCGGATCTATGCCATCTCGACCGCGGGAGCAATCGTCGGGGTGTTCCTGACGGGGTTCGTGCTCATTCAGGCCTTGGGGTCTCGCGAGACGGTGCTATACGTCGCGATAGCCACCGGCGTGGTGGCTTTCCTGGCCGGCCGCCTGTGGAATCTTCGACTGAAAGGCGCCGTGGCGCTGGTCCTGCTGGCCGGAATAGGGGCGTTCACGTACACACAAAATCCCTTGGCCACGTCTTGCACCACCGAGAGCAACTACTTCTGCATTCGGGTTTCGCTGAAGGAACTGGACGACGGGTCGGAAGTCAGGGTGCTATCGCTGGACAGGCTGGTCCACAGCTACGCCAAGCCGACGGAACCGACCTATCTCCATTATGGCTATCAGCACGTCTTTGCCAGCGTCGTCGAGGCGGTCACTGAAGAACGCCGGGACTTCAATTCACTGTTCATCGGCGGCGGCGGGTACGAGTTGCCCCGCTACCTCGACGCCGTGTATCCCGACGCCTTGGTCGAGGTGATCGAGATCGATCCGGCGGTGACGGTCACGGCCGCCGACTACCTTGGACTGGCGAGGGCGCCGAACATCGTCACGTACAACGAAGACGCCCGCATGGCGCTGCCCCGTATGCCGGACGACTACTACGACGTCGTTGTTGGGGATGCCTTTAACGACGTGTCGGTCCCGTATCACCTGACCACGAACGAATTCAACGAGGAAGTCAAGCGTGTACTGAAGGACGATGGGGTCTACACCATCAACCTAGTGGACGCGCCCGACCCGGGCCGCTTCCTGCGCGCCTTTATCCACACCCTCCGAAGCACGTTCAGCTACGTCGGGATCGTCCCCGTCGCCGTGGACCTGACCTTCGATGACCGGACGACTGTGGTGGTGTTGGCGTCGGACCAACCGATTCTGCAGACCGACCTGGATGCCGCCCACGACAGGCTGGATACCGTTAGTGTGCAGGGGTACCTCGTGACGCCCGGTAAGTTGGAGTCCTGGATGAACAGCCGCGAAAAGGTGCTGCTGACCGACAACTACGCCCCGGTCGACAACTACCTCGCGCCCCTCCACCTGAAGATGGGCCGGCAATAGGCGTGACAACCCCGCCGGGAGTCCGCGGCCAAGCGGGGTGATATGTGAGCGGCCAGGCGGGGGAGGCGTATCGTCTTGATGCTCTCTTGATCTGGGAGAAACTGTCTCGGCCGGGCTCGTTGCCGAACTCGGCTACATCGCCGACTCTGCGCGGGTATTAGCCAACCACCTCAATCGCAATTGCGGTCTGAAAAACCGCCCGCCGGGAACGCTGTGCTATAACTCCCTGGTGCGGTGCAGGCCGGTGACCACCGGTTGTCCCACGGATGGCGCGGCCCCGTCAGGGGGCGTTTTTCGGCGATTTCGGCAACTGAAATGGCTGTAACTTACACTGACCCCGAAATTACCACGCTCGTTGGGGAACGCAAGCCTCTTCCTGCTGATTGGCGGAGACTGTTCCGCCTGCGTCCCAAGCGAGGGCACGGGGAAAACCACCTCGATTTGACTGGAGACGACGGTAACCAGTTTCGGCTCATCCTTAGGCAAAGCATTGCCAACCCACTTGACTTCTCGGTCATTTTGGCTGTGAGGGTCCCCCAATCCAGCCGACTCTTCCGTCTTAGACGCAATAACGGCCGGAACCACCAGCATACTAACTCTGTCGAGGGTGACACCTTCTACGATTACCACATTCACACGGCGACCGAGCGGTATCAGGAAGTCGGGTCGCGTGAGGATGCCTACGCCGAAGCCACCGACAGGTATAGCGATTTGGCGGGGGCGGTTGACTGCATGCTGGAGGATGCGGGCTTTTACGCTCCTATCAGCGATCAGTTGAGCTTCTTCTAAAGGGACTGTGGGGATGACCAACGACACGATTGAACAGGACTTCAGGGCAAAGGTCTCGGCGAAAGTGCGGCTGGCCTCGGAAGGCGTGGACCGCTATCGCGTGTTCACGCCGTTCAGGTTCGATGACGGCGACCATCTGTCTATCGTATTGAAGAAGGTCGGCACGCGGTGGGCGCTGTCCGACGAGGCGCATACCTACATGCATCTCACCTATGACATCGACGAGAGTGATCTGCACCGAGGTAATCGCCAAAAAATCATTTCCAACGCCCTTTCGATATTTCATGTCGAAGATCGAGACGGGGAGCTCACGTTGGGCGTTAAGGACGATCACTACGGGGACGCGCTCTATTCGTTCATTCAGGCCCTTCTCAAGATCAGCGATGTTTCGTACCTCTCTCGCGAGCGCGTTCGCTCTACTTTCATGGATGATTTCCGGTCGTTTTTTGCCGAGTCGATCCCGGAGGACCGCAGGGCTTTCGATTGGCACGACCCACAGCGCGATCCGCAGGGCATGTATACAGTTGACTGCCGGATCAACGGTTTGGCGCGGCCGCTCTACGTTTACGCCTTGCCCAACGACGGAAAGACTCGGGACGCCACCATATCCCTGCACCGATTCGAGAGGTGGCAGTTGCCTTTTCGCTCGTTAGCGATTTTTGAAGATCAAGAGAATATCAACCGCAAAGTGCTTGCGCGCTTCAGCGACGTGTGCGAAAAGCAGTTCTCCAGTCTCCCAAGTAATCGAGACAGGATCATGCGATTCCTTGATGAGACAATGTCGCCCGTCGGCCCTGACTAGACCAGGCAAGCGCGGCAGGATCGCTGGCGAAAGGCGAGAGGGAACCGTAGTTACTTCTGAAGCTCTTAAATCGCCGGTGGAATCAACCCTCGCCGGACCTGGCGTACTACAATCACCATCGCCCAAACGGCGGCGAAGACGGCGGATCAGAGGTCACGAGACGAACTGAGCATGCGTTAGTCGGCGGGAGCATCGGGTAACAAGGCGGCCAGAAAGGCAGCGGAACAAATGATGTTTGACGTACTAATTGCGGGTGGGACGGTTGTGGACGGCACGGGTCGGCCGGGATTCCCGGCCGACGTGTGGATCAAGGGTAAGACGATTGCCCACGTGGGCAACCTGTCGGGCGCCACCGCCGCTCGCATAATCGATGCGTCGGGCCTCGTCGTTTCACCGGGATTCATCGATGCGCACGCTCACTCAGACGGCGCTCTATTGGTAGACGGCCAACACGCCAACGGCATCCGCCAGGGCATCACCACTGAGATCATCTGTCCCGACGGCCTCGGATATGCCCCCCTGCCGCCGGACGGATACCGCATGTACCGGCAGTACCTGTCGGGCATCCTTGGCTTGCCGGCCGAGGATCTAGACATGTCCTCGATGGCGGCTTCGAAGGAGAATTACCACCACAAG
>JAKZUY010000348.1:0-3974 GCA_047516345.1 Dehalococcoidia bacterium
CCCGCTGCCCGTGCAGGTGACCGCGTCGTCCCGTTCCGCGAGGCGCAGCAACATCTCGAACGGGTAGATGCCGGTCTGATGCCCGTCCGACCATAGGAACTGCACCGCGTAGCGGCCCACGCGGATCCATTCCACGACGACTACGTCGTCCGGCACAGCCGACATGTTCAGTAGCTGCCTGCCGGTCATCTCTTCGACGCAGGCTGCGCACGCACACTGAAGCCGCAGGTAACGGTATGGGTACACGCAGGTCCGGCCGTCCGACCAGGCGATCTGCACGCCTTCTCCGGTAAGTTCGACGTTGTCGGCGATTGTAGTCAATCGATGATCCTCGCTTCAGTGGGCCGAAATGCGACTTGCGCCGTCGCTTCATTTAGGCCAGTCTCGCGTCGACACGCTTCTGCCAGCTTGAATAGCCTGTCAGCCCCGCCGTCTAACCGTCTACCCTGTCGTCGAGAGCAGGGCAAGACGATCGACGAGTCTGCCCATTCGTCACAAAATGCGGGGCGTCGGGCCATGATAACCCGTGTCGCAGCCGTCATAATCAATGCTCTAGGCCTCACCGCCCCGGCACAATAGGGGCAACATAAACAGCAACTTTCAAAAGGGGACCGCAAGGCGAACGGCTTTGGACTGGTCGAACCCAGTGGAGCAAGACATGGCAGAAGACACGATTCGAGTAGGTATTATCGGCGCCGGCGCCAACACGCGGTCGAAGCACATTCCGGGGCTATTGGCCCAGGACGAAGTTGAGGTCTACGGCGTCGTCAACCGGACTCGTGCTTCGAGTGAGAAGGCAGCAGGGGACTTTGGCATCCCTAACGTGTATGACGATTGGCAGGACCTGCTCGACGATGACGAAATCGACGCTGTTTGCATAGGTACCTGGCCCTACATGCACCACCCGTGCACCGTGGCTGCCCTCGAAGTGGGCAAACACGTCCTCGTCGAAGCCAGAATGGCAATGAACTCAGACGAGGCCAGGGAGATGTTGGCAGAGTCGCGTGTAAATCCTCACCTGACGACGCAGATCGTCCCAGCGCCGCACACCCTCGGGGTCGACCAGACCGTCATCGACATGATGTCCGAAGGATTCATCGGAGACGTGATCAACGTCCGGGCCCATCTGGCCATGGGCAGCGATTTTCCGAATCCTGAATCGCCTCTGCATTGGAGGCACGACCGCGACCTTTCCGGAAACAACATCATGGGCATGGGCATCTTCTACGAGGCCCTAATGCGCTGGCTCGGCCCGGCGTCTTCCGTGCAGGCTCTCGGGCAGGTCGTGGTGAAGCACCGCCGGAATGCCGACGGACGGCGAATCGCAGTGTCGATCCCGGACCACCTCGACGTTCTGGGCACGCTTAACTGCGGCGGCACGTTGAACTACACGGTCACCACCACGGCCGGCTTTTCGCCGCAGTTCGACTGCTGGATCTACGGCACAGACGGCACAATTCACCTCGATTCCGCCAATATTTCGAACTCGCTTAACGCGGGTATACGGGTTACGGCGGGCAGGAGAGGCGATTCAGCGATGGCCGAGGTCGAAATCCCGGATGAGAAGCGCGGCGGCTGGCGGGTAGAAGAGGAATTCATCAACGCCATCCGGGGCCTTGAGCCCGTGACTCACACCAACTTTGCCGACGGGGTCACGTACATGGAGTTCACGGACGCGGTGACCCAGTCCGTGCAGACCGGCGAGGCAGTCCCGCTGCCGTTCTGAGCCGGGAGTAGACGGGACCCTGAGCTGGGGGCAGGGGGAACCCTGGGCCATCGACACGGCGGCCCAGGGCAGTTCGCCGTCATTTAGCGACTCGCTCCGGTGACAAGCGTCCTTGGAGTACGGTCGCCGGTACGGTACGTTGCAGCAGTAATCATCTCTGAGGAGAGTACTGCGTGCAGACAACAGTCGAACCCCCGGTAGCCAGCGTTTACCCGCCTAACGGCAACTCGAACCCGCCCGCCATACGCGACTTCCCGGCGGGAGAACGGCCGCGTGAGCGCCTGTGCGCTTATGGTGCGATGAGCTTGTCCAACGCCGAGTTGATAGCCATCTTGCTCAGGACCGGTCTGAAGGGCGAAAACGTCTTGGCGTTCTCCAATCGGTTGCTTGCAGAATTCAAGGGCCTGGACGGCATCGCGCGCGCTTCGTACGACGACTTGTGCGAACAGCGGGGGATATCGTTGGCCAAAGCCTGCCAACTACTTGCCGGAATCGAACTGGGACGACGTGTAGCTTCTCCCGATCCACGTCAGCTCCACAAAATAAACGTCCCGGCCGACATCGCCTCCCTTCTTTCCGCCGAGATGGCTTACCTTGATCGAGAAAACCTCCGAGTGGTGCTTATGAACATCAAGAATCAGGTAATTGACGTTGAAAAGCTCTACTCGGGCAGCGTCAACTCCGCGATTGTCCGCCCAGCGGAGGTATTCGCCAGCGCCCTCAAACGGAACTGCCCGGCTATCGCGGTTGTGCATAATCACCCCTCAGGCGATCCGACACCCAGCGATGACGACATCGAGACGACGTCGAAGCTTGTACAGGCGGGCCGTCTGCTCGATGTTGAGGTGGTGGACCATGTCGTAATCGGGCACGGAAAATTCGTATCCATGCGGGAACGCGGGCTGGGATTTAACTGAGCGCCAGCCGGCCATGGCGGCTGCGGCCAATGCCTGCCAGGAATCGGATTCGGCGACGGTCGAAGTATTCGACCCTGTGCTACTCTCGCATTACTTGAGTCGCGGGCATCCGGACACTCGCGGGCGTACACGGCAGGCCACACCGATTGGCCAGAAAACAAGCCAGCAGGAGGCAGGCGGAGATGGCATCACCGGCCGGGGTAATCGATTTCAACAGCGATCTTGGAGAGTCGTTCGGCTCATACAAAATGGGTCTGGACGAGGAGATCATCAAGCAGGTCACGTCGGTAAACGTAGCGACCGGCTTCCACGCCGGCGACCCCGACTGGATGGCCCGTACGGTAAAACTGGCCGAGGAGAGCGGCGTCCACGTCGGCGCACACCCGGCCTACCCGGATCTGGCCGGATTTGGCCGGCGCGACATGTCCCTGTCCCCGGACGAGATCCAAAACACCGTGACTTACCAGATCGGCGCGCTGGCAGCGTTCACGTCGGGTCACCGGCTGCAGCATGTAAAGCCACATGGGGCGATGTACAACAAGGCCGTGCGCGACGCCTCAGAAGCGACTGCGATTGTAAAGGCTATTAAGGCGTTTGCTCCCGACCTGATACACGTCGTATTGGCAGGATCGTTGTGGGAGAACGTTGCGCGCGAAGCCGGTGTGCGCGTCGCACGCGAATGTTATGCCGATCGCGCCGTAACGCCCGATGGGAAACTCGTGCCCCGATCTCAGCCCGGATCGGTCATCCACGACGAGGATGAGGTTATCGAACGTTCCTTGCGACTCGCCACGGAAGGCCGGGTCAAGGCTGCCGACGGAACGATGATCGATTTTCAGGCGGATTCGATCTGCCTGCACGGGGACACCGCCGGATCGGTGGGTCTTGCGGCCGCGGTGAGGCGCGAGCTGGAATCGGCGGGCGTCGACATCAGGCCAATGTCCGAAATTGTCCCCTGACACCCACATGCCACCTCGCAATGATGAGCCGGTCCCCAGAATCCTGCCGGTTGGAGACGCGGCGGTGCTCGTCGAGTTCGGCGACAGCATCGACCCCGCGATAAACGACCGGGTCTATTCCTTCGCCGAGTCGGTGATGAATGCGGAAATCGAAGGCGTCGAGGAATTGGTGCCCACGTACCGGTCGCTCGTCGTCCAATACGACCTTCACAGAGCGACGTATGAGGAGGTGGCCGCGCAAATTGGGAAATTCACGACGGACACAGAGAGGCCCGCGGACAGGTCACACCAGGGGAACGTAGTTGTACATATACCGGTGGCGTACGGGGGCGAGTACGGACCCGACCTGAAGACGGTTGCAGATCACAACGG
>JAKZUY010000349.1:0-11783 GCA_047516345.1 Dehalococcoidia bacterium
CGCCGCGGCTTGCAGCCACGCCGTTGACGAGTGTCGCCACCGAGTTCTCGTCGGTTGCGTCCACATGTGCAGCGACGGCGTCGCCCCCTGCGTCCATGATCATGTCGACGGTGTCCTGAGCCGATGCCAGGTCCCGGTCGGCGACCACAACTATCGCTCCCTCCCGCGCCAACACTATCGCCGTGGCCCTGCCGTTCCCGATGGTCTCTCCCGGAGTCTGCCCGCCCCCCACGATAACTGCGACCTTCCCCGCCACGCGTCCAGCCATGCTTTCCTCCTCAACGTCTCGTGTCTCTACAGTTTTAATCCTTCCACTTTTAGGGTGGGCCAGGAAGGGGTGAACGACCAGGCACAGGTTACAGGAGAGGGTCCCAAAAGTACTGGGATATGATGAGGACCAGATTCACGAGGGGTGCGACAGGCTACTCGTTTTTTGCGTATGGAGCGCCTCACCACGGCGGTATTGCACCCGGAATAGAGCGTCTTTCGATGGTGTTGACCGGAATCGACTAAATACGAGAGGTCATCGCCTTTCCCAAGACTTAAAGCGGCAGCGACACGCTCTTCGGAACGCCTGGCCCAGTGGAGGCAGCTAAAGGAGCTTCACCTGCGTATGGTGGAGTGAACCGGCCGTAAGAGGCCACACTAAGCTATTCAAAAAATGCCCGACTACCTGCCGCTCAACTGGGAAGACCTGTACCAACGCGGCGTCACCCCGTGGGACGATGGCCGTCTATGGGCGCCCCTTGAGCGCCTGGTCAGCAAGGTTTGCCAGCCGGGCGGTTCGATTCTGGAGGTCGGATGCGGTTTCGGCGCGGACGCGATTCAACTGGCTTCGCTCGGGTACCGCATCAAGGCGACCGACCTATCCGCTACCGCGATCGGCAGAGCCCGTTCGGGCGCGAAACAGGCCGGAGTAGAGGTCGATTTCCAGGTTGAGGACTTCTACACGCGTCCGAATGAAGCCATATATGACCTGGTCTACGAAAAGGGCGTCCTCGTGAACGCTCAGAATGCTGGCATGCGAGATGAGTTTTCGCGACTGGCAGCCTCGAAGCTGTCGGATGGAGGTCACTGGATCTCCGTGTCGGGCAACAGCGACAACATGAATCCTGACGGGACCGGCCGCGACGAGCGCGGCTATCCGAGGCTGTCAGTTCTCGAACTCGCCAGTGCCATAGAACCTCATTTCGAGATTCAGTCGATTACACGGGAGGCCTTCGGCTCGACTCCCGCCAACAACTTTCGAAGTTGGGTGGTGATTTCCCGAAAGCGGAACAGAGTGCGGCCACTCTAAATATGAACACCTCTACGGTCGTCGCGACTGACGAAGATGAAGTCGCTGAAGCCTATAGGGACGACATAAGAGGAAGGACCATGGGCAGTTTCTATCTTGGCAAGGGCAGCTATGTAATCACGGGCGCCGTAGCGGGGACCATATTGGGAGTTGTAGTCGGGGCCGCCGTTGGTGACCTTTTCTGGCTGGCAGTACCAATCGGGCTTGTCCTGGGAGCTGCTACTGGACTTGCGCGGCGTTGGCTCGAAGGATTTGAGTACGTTTACTAGTGAGGTTCTGACGCGCGGTAGCGGCCAAATTACCCCTGACGCTGGACCGTCCCTGGCACTCGTTGCCGAACCCGTCAGATTGGCCGATGGCCCCAACTCTGCCTATTAGAGTCTGTTCAGGCGGAGGCCATCTTGGCCAACATGTATGTCCCGGAGTCGTTTGGCCGCCATCAGTTACCGGGGCTGAGAATCCTGTCGAATTACGTTGCAACGGTGGCAAATTTCAATGCGTTTGGTTGCGCGACCATACGGAATGCACTAACCTATCGCAACTTGGAACAGTGCCGCGCAGATGGCGCAATTCGGTTGACATACCTAGGCCTGTGGCCGTGGGAGGAAAAATCATGAAAGCAAGTCGATGGAGAGAGTCGAAACGGCTTGCGCTCGCGCTTGTCGGTATCGCAGCCCTGATAGGAGCGGTCGTCGCCGCATGTGGCGGGGAGACCAAGACGGTCACAGAAATTCAGACTGTCGTAGTCGAAAAACAGGTCACCCAAATCGAAAAGGTGATCGAAACAGTCGTAGTCGAGAAAAAGGTGGAGGGCGTAACCGTAAGAGTGGTGGAAACGGTGGTTGTGGAGAAGCCAGTTACGCGTATTGAAAAGGTCGTCGAGACCGTGGTCGTCGAAAGAGTCGTCGAGGGCAAGACCGTCAAGGTGGTGGAAACGGTGGTTGTGGAAAAGTCGGTGACTCGCATTGAGAAGGTCGTCGAGACCGTAGTCGTAGAAAAAGTTGTGGTCCAACAGGTGCCCGGCGAGACCAAGGTGCAGGTGGTTGAAGTTGAAAAGGTCGTGGTAGCGACGCCCGTGCCGACCCTCTTCTCGGCCGACGGGTCATCCCGGATATCGCCGCAGGGCCACTTCGTCCTGGCTGACACCAACGTTCCTCCACCAGTGTCCGTGCCCGCGCGGGCCGGCACCGGATTCGAGATGTCCTACTACGCTTGGGGCGTGATGGAGATGCCGCTCTTTCAGAATGAAGAGGGCCTGATCGACCCGGCAGTGAGTCTCTGGACGTCGTGGACGCTCGACCCGGACCAGAGCAAAATCTCGTGGACACTCCGGAAAGGCGTACAGTTCCACGGCGGGTGGGGAGAGTTGACCGCGGAGGATGTGGTCTTCAGTCACAACAACGCGAACAGCGACGGCACGCGGTTCTACGGCTTCGGCGATAACACCTGGATGGGAGGGTTCACCACTACCGGCAGGTACACAGGGGAGATGGCCTTCGCCGAATACAATCCCCGATGGGCCGTGAGACTTTCCAACGCCCAAGACCACCAGCCGTGGATTATCAGCAAGGCCCTGTACGACAGTGAAGGCGAGGACGCAGCCGTCACCCAAATGATCGGCACCGGCCCGTACGAAGCAAAATCCTGGGTCTCGCGTGACCGGGTGGAACTGGAGGCGATTGATGAGCACTGGCGAGTGGTGCCAAAAACACAAAGCTTCAACGTCGTGGAGATCGCCGAGCCACTGGCTATGCAGGCGGCCTTCCTGACGGGTGAGGTGGACATCGCTCCGATCCCCAATAGCCTGATCAAGGACACCCTGTCAAGGACGCCCGGCTCAACCTTCAGGCCCATCGGCCGGCCTGACACCCAGATGATTCACTATACTGGCAACTTCTGGCTGAAAGGCGAGTTGCTGACCAACGAAGGAATGATTCAATTCCCCAGGCCTGCCTATGCTGAAGCCCTCGCTGAGCCCGACAGGTTCCCGTGGATCGGCAACATCGATGACCCTGCGACCATGGAAAGGGCCCTCAAGGTGCGGACGGCCATGACCATGGCGATCGACCAGGACAAGATCGTCCGCAACGTGTTCGACGGGTTTGGGAAGCCGTACGCCACTCAGTTTGGCTTCAAGCCTGACGACCCGTACTGGAAGGACGAGTGGGCGCCGCCGGCGTACGATCCGGAGGGTGCGAAGGCTCTACTGGCTGAGGCGGGATATCCGGACGGATTTTCGTTCCCGATGTTCATCCCATCCGACGCCAGGACGATCAGCGCTGAGGCGGCCTTCGCCGCCGCCCAGATGTGGAGGGAGATCGGCCTGGACCCGGTAATCGACAACGGCACCTACGCCTCGGGCCGGGACCGCCGCTTCGATGGTCAGGACAACATCATCCGGATGCACCACATCTACACCGGAGACCTGGACGGCCAGAGAGGCGAGGGCATGGGCCTGGTCCAGACCTGGTACAGCACCGAGTTGCCGAGGACCTTACTGGACTTGCTTAAAGAGAACACCCTGGAACCTGACCAGGCGAAGCGCATACAAAACAACATCACCGGGCAGGACTTCCTATCACAGCAGCGGCTGTTCCTCCCGCTTTCAGTGATCTCCCAGCACTACATGTTCAGGCCGGAGATCGCCGATTACCGGCCGCACTTCACGATGAGTTCCCAGTTGATGGCCCCGTGGACTGTCGAGGTGAGAAGGTAGGGCTTGTTCTGCCGAGTCAGCCTAAAACAGCGGGGGCGTGCCCTTCGGCGCAGCCCCCGCTGCGATTTCACCCCACGTGCGAAGGACTGAGCGCTTGTGTGAGAAGCGGCTTTGAGACGCTTCATAGTCCGGCGGCTTATTTATATGGCGGTGATGCTGCTCGCCACCACCGTCTTCATATTTGCGCTCTCGCGCGCCTCGGGCGACCCAAGGTCTATGTACCTTACAGAGCGTATGAGCGCCGAACGTTGGCAGGCCCTCGGGAAGGCCATGGGGCTCCATCGTCCGGTCCCGGTCCAGTACCTCATGTGGCTTGGCCAGGTCTTCCAGGGTGACTTCGGAAAATCACAGAGGGATCAGCGAGACGCCATGGTCGTGGTTCGCGAGCGCCTGCCGGCTACGTTGCAACTCGCTGCAGGGGCATTTGTCTTCACCGTGCTGCTCGGCATTCCGCTCGGAGTAATGTCGGCCGTCATCCGTGGATCCTTGTGGGACTACCTTGGCCGCGCATTCGCGCTCCTCGGCCAGGCTATGCCGGGCTTCTGGCTGGGCATCATCTTGATCATCATCTTCAGCGTGAACCTCGGATTGCTGCCCACCGGGAGGCGCGGCGGCGTGGACCACTACATACTTCCTTCAATCACGCTTGGATGGTTCACCGCGGCGGGGCTGTTGCGGCTCGTTCGCTCCTCGATGCTCGAAGTGATGGACTCGGAATTCGTGAAGCTCGCCCGTGCCAAAGGTGTGAGACCGAGGGTGCTCGTCTGGAAGCATGCGTTTCGGAACGCCCTGATCGCTCCGCTCACCTTTGCCGGACTGCTTCTCGGAGGCTTTCTCACTGGGACGGTGGTCACCGAGACCGTGTTTCAGTGGCCCGGCGTTGGCCGTCTGGCGGTCAGCGCGGTGTTGAACAATGACTTCCCGGTAATGGCCGCGACGATGCTGCTGTTCACCCTGATCTATGTGGGGACGGCTCTCATCATAGACCTCCTGTACGCATTCGTTGATCCACGAATCAGGTTCGCGTAACAGATGCAAGCCGAGCAGACTGCAGCTCTGAGTCTGGAGCGCCGCGGTGTGGCCCGGTGGCGCCCGGTCCGGTTCGTTCGTGAGTGGCCAGTGCTGCCCGCCGCGATCCTGATCATGTTCGCCACTTTTGCCATCTTCGCCCCGTTGATCGCTCCTCACAACGCGACACTCGGCGAATTGGACGATCGGGCCACTCCACCGGCCTGGCTGGCTGGCGGCTCTGCGAAGTTCTTGCTTGGCACCGACGCCCTCGGGCGGGATGTCTTCAGTCGCATCGTTTACGGCAGCCGCGTCTCTCTCGCCGTAGCCGGTATTGTGCTGGCGGGCGGCGCGATCGGCGGAACGGTCATGGGTCTGGTCTCAGGTTGGGCAGGAGGCCAAGTCGACGAGGTACTGATGCGATTCGTCGACTTCACGCTGGCCTTGCCATTCATCCTCGTGGCTCTCGTCGTCGTGATCGTTTTTGGCAAGAGTATCGAGTTGATCATCATCTTGCTGATCATATTTAGCTGGGATAACTTTGCGCGCCTGGTCCGTGGCGAGACGCTCCAGTTGAAGACGCTCGACTACGTTTCGGCGGGGCGCATATCCGGCGCCTCGACCTATCGCATTCTGTTTCGCCACCTGCTTCCCGGCGTCTTCAACACAGTGATGGTGATCATGTCGCTGCGCGTAGGTAATCTGATCATCACTGAGTCGATACTCAGCTTCCTCTCGGTGGGAATCCCGGAGCCGACCCCAGCCTGGGGAGTGATGGTGGCCGATGGCAGAAACTACATCAGCATAGCCTGGTGGATCTCGTTCTTCCCCGGCCTCGCGATCATGCTGACGGTGTTGTCATTCAACTTCCTGGGAGACTGGATGAGGGATCGCTTAGACCCGCGGCTTCGGCAGATCTAGCTTAATTTGCAGTTCAGGTACATAAACGGCGTTCGAGACGGACAAACGCCAAGACGACGTCACGGAGGGACACATGAGCACGACGATTTTATTCTTCGACGACTGGTACCTGGCACAGCGGGTATCGGTTGACCGGCACGTTGGGAAGCCCCGTACCGCGGGCCGCTTTGTCGACCCGTATGCCGATGTTTCCTTCGCCTACCCGTCGGTGTTCCGCGATCAGGACTCCGGACTGTGGCGGTGCCTGTACCAGGGATTCTTATACGGACCCTACATCCATGAAGACGATGTGGTCACAGAAGGCAACAAACTCAACTATCGCTCGATTCCGCTGATGATCGAGAGCGACGACGCGCTTAACTGGCGCATTCCCGATCTCACCGACACGGTCCCGTTGCCCGACCGGCGCACCCCCCACCAGGTCCTGCCGCTGGCCAGCCTTCGCGAGTGGGGTCCGCCGTTTTACGACGCGCGGGCAGAGGATCCCGCAGAGCGCATCAAGGCGTTTGTATCGTTCGGCAAGGACCAACTAGAGCCGATCGCGCCGCTATGGGTCTCACCGGACGGCATCCGCTGGCGCCAGCCCGAGGGCGCAGCCTGGCACCCCGTCGGCATCGACCCGTCCATCACCGCCTATTGGAACCCGATCCGGAAGTCCTATGTCCTCGTCGCCCGCCCGGCCTGGGGCGACAGGCGCATGGCCGTTTACGAAACCACGGACTGGCGTACGTACTCGAAGCCGGAGTTGGCGCTGCAGGCCGACGCCCTGGATACACCAATGGCGGAGATCTACGGCATGCCTTCATTCCCGTACGAAGACATGTTCGTGGGCTTCGTCTGGCTATTCCACCCCGACCAGGCCCTCATCTCGCGGCCGGGCAAAGGCTATCTCGGAACAAATGACTGCCAGTTGGCTTACAGCTGGAACGGCTGGCACTATCAGCGCGGCCTGCGTGAGCCTTTCGTTCCCAGGAGCGAGCCCGGCGAGGACGGTGCAGCAGTCCTCTACCCCACCTCACTGGTGCGGGACGGCGATGTGCTGCGCATCTGCTCGGCAAGCTCGCGGTACGAGCACGGCCAAGGCCTCGGCACACTTGAAAACCCCACCAGCGCGCTGCTCTTCCAGGAACTCCGGTTGGACGGCTTCGTGTATCTGGAGAGCGCGGGCGGCTGGGGCAGCGTCGCTACCCGGATCATGTACGCCAATGGGCCGGAGCTGAGCCTCAACGTGCTGGCGCCGCATGGTGTTGTCCAGGCTCAGGTGATGGACGACAAAGGTGAGCCCATCGATGGCTACTCGTATGAAGACTGTCTGCCATTAACAGGCGATGACGTAAGATGGGCCCCGGAGTGGCGTGACGGACGCCGTTTCGGGGGAATTGGCAAACGCGTCGTGCGACTGGGCGTACGAATGCTGAACGCCCGACTATACGCCATTCGCGGCGACTTCCACCCCATCGCAAGCCTGGACAAATCACTGTTCGATGAGCGCGGGATCGAGCCACCGCCGATCTCGAGCTACTGGTCGTAAAGCAAAGGCTCGAGCGGGTGTCTGGAGGAGTAGGGAGTGAAAATGAGGACGAATCGCGTCAAGGAAAGTCTCGCTGCCGGCAAGGTAGCGTCCGTGATATGGGGCCTTGAAGACGGGGAGGACATAGACGAGTTCGGACCGCTCGGTTTCGACGGGGTGTGGATCGAGACTGAACACGGCCCCACAGACTTCAACGACCTGGGCGACCTCACGCGGTCCTGCGACCTCTGGGGTCTGACCTCTATCGTGCGCGTTAACCTGAACGAGCAAGGTGTCATATACCGCACTCTGGACCGTGGCGCTCAGGGTATCGTCGTGCCCCACGTCAACACCCGAGAGGAGGCGGAGAACGTGGTGCAGGGCGGGAAGTTCGCTCCCATTGGCCGACGCGGCATGTACACCAGTCGCCAGGGCTTTGGGGTTCCTGACTACTACGCCGTCGCCAACGACCACACGCTACTAGTGATCCTGATCGAGGACGTCATCGCCGTACAGAATCTCGATGAGATACTCAATGTGGATCACATCGACGTGTTCTTCGTGGCGCCTGCGGACCTCGCGAGCTCGATGGGCCATATCGACGATGAGGGGCACCCGGAGGTTCAAAACACCATCAACGATGCGTTGGCGCAAATCATTGGCGCGGGTCGCGTCGCCGGGGCGACGGCCACCAACGACACGGTGGCGGCGTACGTGTCGGCCGGCGTTCAGTTCTTTTTGACCGAAGTAGGCCCGTGGATTGCAGCAGGCGCAAAAGACTTTGTCGAGCGCGCCAGAATCTCAAAACCACGCGAATAGGCGCCAAGGCCGGTAGCAGGTGAGCCGGTACAAGCCGCCAGGCGTGCCAATGCCTTGGTCCATCCCGTCGAACCAGTACCAGAGTAAGCCAAGACGGAGCGCCGGTCCGTGCTTGTCCTCATCACTCAGCGAGCGCAATAGCCCGTACTTTCCAAAGTCCTCCACGTAACGGTCGTGAACGGCGTTGGATCGCTTTGGCAGGTGGCCTATGTACCCGGCTGCCAGTTCAGGGCCTTCTGTAGGCTGGATAGGTATTCGGTGAAGGCGCGGCGTCCCGTCGGCGTTGCCTGTACCCATGTGCGCGGCTTTGAATCCAGGAACTCTTTGGTGATGACCAGGTAGTCGGCGTCTTCGAGTTTGCGCAGATGGGTGGTCAGGTTTCCGCCAGTCAGGTCGAGCGTCTGCTGGATGAACCCGTATGCGAAGCGGTCCGCCTCAGGCAGTGAGACCAGCAGAGTCATTATTCGCAGTCGGGTGGACTGGTGGATGGTCTCGTTGAGGACAATGGCCTCGTCTGTCATAGGATGTTGCTCTTGCGTATCCGCGCCGCGCATGGCGGGTCCACTACCGGCGTCGCCGCGTTCTCGGGCGGGTGGACTGGTGGATGGTCTCGTTGAGAACAATGGCCTCGTCGGTCAATGGACCCCGCTCTTGCGTATCCACCACGCACCTAGGACCACCACTACCACCATCAATGCCGCCGATACCAACATAGCCTCGTCGCCGTCCACGAGGTAGTTGGGAATGTAGAACGCTGCCGCGAATCCCACGCCCACCGCCGCCAACACCGGGTGGTGCATGATGCCGAACAAGATGTAACCCAACGACACTATGCCTATGGCTACGCCCGGTATGTTGCCGGCGTCGTCCGCATTCCACATTCCCGCTGCCGCCGGGATGAGAAACACCGCTACAACCACAGCGAGCCAGTAGAGGAACACCCGGATGCCAGCGCTACGAGCAACGCCGCCGGGTGCGATCTTCCTACCGGCGCGGCGTCCGATGAACCCGCTTCCCACCATACCCGGCACCATCAGGATGCCCCACAGCACCCCGAAAATCCACGGGCTGCGCTCCGCGAATTCGGGTGCCAGCGTCAGGATGGCGTACTGCGAGCCGACTCCCAGCGAGGCTATCGCGGCCCAAAGTAACGTTATCGTCGCCGTTCCGGCGACGTACATGGAACTCCGCGCCCTGTCCATCGTCGCGTGGATGGCGTTCCAACCCTCTTCGGGTGTGAGCGCCGCCGTTTCACCGTCCGTCTTTTGCATCGCGCGCCTCCTTGTCGTTACGTGGGCCGCGGAGCGGCCGCCTGGTTTGCTGGGCAGTCCGGTTTACATGTGAATTTGCCTGCGTCCACAAAGCATAACTGTGTTGCAAACTACTTTGCAACACAAAATAGTAAACGGTTGGAGGAGGCGGATGAGCATGGAACCTTCGGATGCCCCCGCGGTGGAGGTGACGTCATTGCGGAAGGGATACGGCGACGTGGAGGCCGTGGACGACGTGAGCTTCAAGGTTGAGCGCGGGAGTATCTTCTACGTCATCGGCCCCAACGGCACCGGCAAGACCACGACTATCGAGTGCCTTGAAGGGCTGCGCCAGCCGGATGGCGGTTCGGTTCTCGTCGCCGGACTGGACCCCATGGCCGACCGTGCCAGGTTGGTCCACATGTCTCCTGCTTGGCGTTTGCCGCTCTTGGGACGGCCATCACCGCCCGCATCCGCAATACGCGGACCGCGTTGGGACTGGGGCTTGCACTGTTCGCGCCACTGTTCGTGCTGAGTGGGGCGTTCGGTCCCAGGGAATCCTTCCCCGACGCGCTACAACTGGTGGGCGACTGGCTGCCGCTGACACACGCCTATGACCTGCTCACGTTCCTCTGGCTGGGGGGACGTGGGGCGCGGAAACGACTATCGGCTCGCCCATCTGGGCTTCCTTTGCATACCTCGTAGCGATAGCGGCGGTCTGCGCCGCAGCCAGCGTGCGACTGTTCAGGTGGGACTAAACTGAGGAAGAGTAGAGTTCCCACTCCTCCCGCAGCAACCCGTAGTGCACTGAGTCGACCCGCGGACGGCCGGGCCTTGGATCCTTGCGACGACTCCGTGACACGCCCTCTCGCCTCATTCCCAGCTTTTCCATCACCCTCCACGACCGTGTGTTACGGACGTCAGCATGAGACGAGATCTTGTGCAGTCGTCGCTGGCCAAACCCCCAATCGAGCACCGCGGTGGCGGCCTCTGTCGTAAGTCCTCGACCCCAATGCGCCTTCGCCATAGCGTAGCCGATCTCCCCGGTCTCATGCCGTGTGTCGATGCCGAGGTTAATGCCGCCGATGGCGGCGCCGTCCAACACTATCGCCCAGGAGAACTCCGTATCCGGCGTCAGCATCCGGCCAGCGATGAACTGCTCTGCATTTTGCCGCGTGTACGGCTGGGGTACGGCGTCGAGGAGATACTCTGCCCATTCAGGGTCGCGGGCGTAGTCGAAGACTTCGTTCGCGTCCCCCGGCCTGAAACGCCGTAAGACGAGACGAGGGGTAGTCAGCTCGGGCATGTCGCCGCGGTCGGTCGTTTCGTACTCCCTGGCGGGCACAGCTATGGGCGGCAGCGGTCCGCCGGGCCCATTCCATTCGCTCCGCAGCACGGCGTAGCAGGCCTCATCTATACGCTGTCCCTGCTCGACTTTATCGCTCCGGTGCGACCCTTCGCTGGTCATACCAAGCTTCTCCATCACGCGTAGAGAGCGCCGGTTCCGCAGGTCCGCTAGCGCTGAGACTCTGACGAGGCCGTATTCCCGAAACCCCCAATCGCACACGGCGGCCGCTGCCTCTGCCGCCAGCCCCTGTCCCCACATATCTCTGGCGAGGTCATAGCTCAACTCGGCCGTCTTGTACTTTGGATCGACACTCAGACCGACCAGGCCTATCACGCGACCGTCGGAGACGATCGCAAATTCGGCCTCTTTGTCCCAAGAGGTCAGCACCGCCTTTGCGACCATGTGTTCGGCGGATCCCCGGTCATACGGCCGTGGATAAAACGTTGCCCACTCAGGGTCGCCCGCGTACTCGACCACATCGTCGATATCCGACAGCCGGAACGGCCTGAGGAGAAGTCGCTCTGTCCTTAGCTTGGTGGGTTTGGTCATGGTCTGCCCCGCCTACAGCTTCTTATGTTCGCGGGTATTTTTTGTCCGCCGGACCAAACGAAAGGTGCGATTGCGTCGTTTTGGTGTTGAGGGGGCCAGCGTACTGGCAACACCCCTGGCGCTGGCTTCGACTTGGCACGATTCTACTTCCACCACAGACCCAGTGTGAGCACCCGGCACGCAGGACCAATCTGGGTTCGTCTGACGGCTGCCCAACACTGCCGACGGGCCTCTCCTTCCTTGAGATTGGCTGACCCTGCGGCCGGCGGCCGGGTCCGGCATGGTGATTCTGCTGGCCGACATCGCATATGGGGTGAATCAGGGCCGGGATATCAGGTGGTCTGGACGGGCGCCACGACTTAATG
>JAKZUY010000350.1:0-2546 GCA_047516345.1 Dehalococcoidia bacterium
AATTCAACTACCGGGTAGTTCCTGAAGGGCCTCGATCACCCTGTCGGTCTGCTCCGGCGTTCCTGCGCTGATTCGTAGACACTTTTCGAGCCGGGGGTATGAAAAAAGCCTCACGAAAATGCCGCGGCGGGCCAGGTACTCGTAAGCCTCGCGGGCCGTCAGATTGTCGAATCGGCACAGCAGGAAATTGCCGTCCGATTCGTAATACGTCATCCCGTCAATCCCGTCCACAGCCCGTTCAATTCGACGCCGCTGCTCGATCAGCGACTGTGCGCCAGCCAGCAGACGCTCTGAGGCGTTTAACGCTGCCTTTGCAGCCGCAGCAGCAGCCACGTTGATATTGTATGGCTGCTTGATGTCCATCAGGTGCCGGACAAGGATCTCCGAACCGATGGCGTACCCAACCCGCAAGCCTGCGATTCCCGCCCATTTCGAGAATGACCTGAGTATCACCAGATTCTCGTAATCCCCGGCAAGGTGCGCAAGCGTGGTTCCCGAGAACTCGTAGTAGGTCTCGTCGATTGCCACGATCAGGCCGGTCTCCAGCAACCCAACCGCCTCGGCCTCAGACATCGAGTTGCCCGTGGGGTTATTCGGCGACGCGATGAACACGATCTTCGTATTTGCGTCGATTGCGGACCTGATCGCCCCAAGGTCAATCGACCAATCGTCATTTCTTGGTAGAGACACTACCTCGGCGGCGGCTATGCGGGCGCAGAACCCGTACATACCGAACGTGGGTTCACAGTCGATCACCTTGTCCCCGGGCTCCACGAACAGCCGTAGCAGCAGATCGATGATCTCATCGCCGCCCGCCCCTGCGATTAGCCTCTCGACGGGCTGATCCGTGTAGGCGGACAGTGCCTTCCGCAGTTCCCTCTGTTCCGGATCGGGGTACTCATGGAGCGGCAGATCGGCCAGGGCAGCCACTACCTCGATGGGCGCGCCGTGCGGGTTTTCGTTAGCGTTGAGGCGAATTACGTCCTCGGGCCTGATTCCGGCCGACCGCGCCAACTCCTCCGACGGGTCGACCCCGGAGTAGGTGGTCACCTCCACGAGGTGTTTTCGCATCAGTTGTGTGATATCCGACATGATCAATTACGACTCCCGCCGCGTTTCCCGTTATTCGCCCACCAACCGCTTCAACCTTAGTTCCGCCGCCGCCGCGTGGCCTTCCAGACCCTCGATGCCGGCAAGCCGCGCAGCAGCGGGACCAATATCAAGTAAAGTCTGCTCGCCAAGGTTCAGGAACGGCGTAACGCGCACAAAGTCCCTCACGCTTAACGCCGAGGCAAAACGCGCCGTCCCACCCGTCGGCATTACGTGGCTGGGCCCGGCTACGTAGTCGCCCAACACCTCGCCCGAGTGCTCCCCTATGAAAATACCGCCTGCAGACCTCACGGAACCGCAATAGTCTTGCGCCGATTCGACCAACAAGCAAAGGTGTTCAGGCGCAAACGAGTTCGCCGCGTCGACCGCTTCTTCCACGGTATCGACAACTACTGACACCCCATTGTCGTCTATCGCCTGTCGAGCCGTTCCGGGCGCTCCTGCGGCGTCCAATTGTCTGTCGATTTCGACTTCAATTCGGTCCGCGACGCCCTCCCCGATCGAAACCAGCACCGGAACCGCGTGAACGTCGTGCTCGGCCTGCGCGATGAGATCGGCAGCAGCAAGTTCGGGACTCGCGCTCGAGTCAGCCACTACCAGTGTCTCAGTGGGACCGTATATTCCGTCTATCCCAACGTCCCCATAAACAGCTCGCTTGGCCGCCGTGACCCACAAATTCCCCGGCCCGCAGATCTTGTCAACTGCCGGCACAGTCTCAGTCCCGTACGCCATCGCCGCTATGGCCTGCGCTCCCCCTATCTTGAACACTCGATCCACACCGGCAAGCGCCGCCGCGGCGAGTACATGCACGTTAGGCAACTCATCGCCCGGCGCCGGGGTACACAATACAACCTCCCTCACACCGGCCACCCGCGCAGGGACAACGGTCATCAGTACCGTCGATGCCAACGGCGCCCGCCCTGCCGGCACGTACGCGCCGAGCGAGTCGATGGGCGTGACAATTTCCCCAATCTCACCCGATTCGTCACACCACCCCTGAGGCGCGGCCGCTTCCTGAAACGCGCGGATCCTCCCCAGCGCAAATTGCAGCGCGTCCCTGTCCTCACTTGAAATCATGGAGGGAGCGGCTTCGACGGTATCCGCGGGAACTTCGATAAACGCCAGGGGCACTCCGTCGAGATGTTCCGAAATACGTTCTACGGCCCTGTCTCCATCCAAACGGACTTCCCTTATCACTCGAGACGCGAATTCCCCGGGCTCCAGCGATTCTTCAAACGACCCGTTTCCGTCGGACATCTGACTCGTGCGGGTCCGTGACCGGGTTTGCCGAAAGTACTCGATCGCAGCTTTCAGACCGGCGATTCGCTTCATTGGGCGCCGTGCTCCGGCATCCCGGCTTCAAAGTGTGGCACGAGATTAGACATCAGCCGGTCATACGAATCGCAGCGAGCTCGAAACACGTACGACGCCTCGTT
>JAKZUY010000351.1:0-4310 GCA_047516345.1 Dehalococcoidia bacterium
TCTCTGACCTGGGCATCCGATACGACGCCAACGAAAACGGTGTGATTGACAGGGACGAAGCCATTGCGGCGATTGTTGATTACTTTAACGACGTTATCAGTAGGGACGAGGCGATAGGAGTCATCAGGCTTTACTTCTCCAGGTAGGCCAGAGGTTGCTGGTCAATAATTGTTTCCAGAGGAGCGATCTGGAACTCTTGGATTCGTTCCCCGCATGCCTATGGGCGTGGCCAGACCAACGAATGCCTCGCACGGCGATTCTCAGGTGACTAGGAACCTGCTGAATCTCCAACGCAGCCTGGACCCGCACGAAACGTCTGCTCGAGTTCGTTTCGAATCGGCTTGCGACCACAGCCTCCAACTTCGGAATCGCAGCGCAACTGTGACTGACCCGCGCTGGCGACTCTTGGTGGTTTGCAGGGTCGTTGGGTCCAGTCGGCGTCGCCCGACATACTTGCACTTTTTCACATCGAGACCAACCAGCCAAAAATTCGCAGTACCGCACGGTTAGGCCACCAAGCTACGCCAATGTAAGGACCTTGGAGGAGGGGTTCAGGGTGGGCCTGTAGAACCTCCGCAACGGCACGTTTGTTGATCTCTCACGTATGCTGGCTGAGGAATTGCACTCGCCGTCCCGAGGTGGTTCAAGAAGTACTGCGATGTCACTGAAACTGGTTAACTGGAATGTCGAATGGGCTACGCCCGGATCACGACGGACCCCGGAGATCCTGAAGCGCGTCCGTGGGCATAACCCGGAGGTCCTGTGTCTAACTGAGACTCACGACAGGCTGATGCCTCGGGATGGGCACACGATCTGCACGCAGCCGGACTACGGATACGCTATCCATGAAGGTCGACGGAAGGTGCTGCTGTGGTCGAGAGAGCCGTGGAAGCAGGTCGATGACGTGGGAATAGATTCGATGCCGCCCGGACGATTTGTGTCCGGCGTCACACAGACATCCGTGGGCGAGGTCACCGTTATCGGGGTCTGTATTCCCTGGTACGGATCACGGACTGAGGCTAGACGCAACCAGGAACGCAAAATGCAGTGGGAAGACCATGAACAGTACCTGGCCGGTCTCACTGAAGTTCTCGGACGGGCGTCTGCGAAGCGTCTGATAGTGGTGGGGGACTTCAATCAGCGAATTGGACAAGGTAACCGTGCGCGCTCTGAACTTCGACTGGCGCTTCAGAGGGCGTTCCCGTCCAGCATGACGATCGCTACCTCGGCGCTTGGCTTCCAGGGGCGAAGGAGTATCGACCACATTGCATTGAGCCAGGAACTGACAGCCGAGTCCCTCACCGTGATCAGCAACATCCACGACGGTAGAAGACTGTCAGACCATTTTGGGGTCGTTGCCGAACTGTCTACCCGGAACATCCGATAGCGTCGTGGCTGTCCCACCAGGCAGTTCTTGCGAGACGTAATGATTACGGCCGCAGTGATCTTGAACATCGTCAAGAGCCATAAGGCTTCACCCCATCGCCTACATCCGGCATTTCATCCTCGCCGACGGCCACATCCGGTGTAAAGGAGGTTGCGCTGACAGAAAATACCCTGCGACTTCGACCACAACGGCGGTGCTTGTTTGCCGGGCCACGTACCCTAACAAGGGCCCGTCCATCGCTTGGGACCAGTTTGATGCGGATGGCGATGCTGGTTTGCTTCGCGTTTGCCGTCATGATGATGTTGGCAGCGTGTGCTCAGACTGATCGGCCTACCTGCGCTGAGGGGACTGAACACTTTGTGAAGTATGAACTCTTCATGGGGCGCAATAGCCAGTCCGGCGAGGTCGTGGACGACGCGGCGTGGACCACGTTCCTTGAAGATTCGGTGACTCCCCGGTTCCCGGATGGCCTGACGGTCCTCGACGCTGAGGGCCGGTGGCGCGATTCGGCGGGACTAGTCCAGAAGGAACGTTCCAAGCTGTTGGTGGTCCTGGTACCGCCAGGTGATGACGGGGTGCGCCTGATCGGCGAAGTTTCGGACGAATACAAGCGTCGATTCAGCCAGGAATCCGTGCTACAGGTTGTGTACGATGCGTGCGTTACATTCTCATGATGGCCGGTCCACATCCACACTACGCGTCGGCACCACCAACCTGAGCAACATCAAGAGCCTTCGTGCTGGGTTTCAGGTTGACAATCTTTGTACGGGCCGGACGCCACTCATGCGGAACTCGCGCCAAAAACTCAGGCGCGCTCTGCCGCCAACTGTTTTACGGCGTTTGCCAGCAGATCGACCTCTTCTTCGAGCAGGAAGAACGCCAGGCTGGCCCTTACAGCATGGGGTGGCACGTCGGGGCGACTCGCAGACCTCGACCAGGTCATGGGCACCGATTTGATTTCGATGTTCCACCGCTCTTTGAGTTGACTAACCAGGTCGTCGCTGTCCCGGCCGTCGAGATGAAACGTCACAAGTGCCGCCGAGAGTTCCGGAGACATTGGAGTGAAGAGCGTCAGCCCCGGTATCTCCGATAGCGCCCGCTTGAGGCGCCCGGTCAGCGCCACTGTCCGGTCCCAGATGGCCTCCAGACCGATGTCGCTCAGCCAATCGAGCGCGAACGCCCAGGTGTGCACCAGAGGCCAGCACCACGGTCCCGACTGAAGTCTCATGGCCGAATTGGGCACCTCAAGAACGTTTTCAATCGGGTCATTGAGGTTGAGGCCGCGGTTCGGCGACGCCGCATACTGCAACTCGGCGAGGCTTTCACGCCGTACGTAAAGTACACCGCAGGCGTAGGGCGAATAGGTCCACTTGTAGTTCGAAACACCGGCGAAGTCGCAATCCATCTCGTGCAGATCGATGTCGTACAACCCGACTGAATGCGCCATATCGACAAAGGTCAGGACCCCGCGCTCCCTCGCGACCCGGCATATCTGGGTCGCAGGCAGACGAAATCCCGTCTCGGTGGTCACGTGGCTGAAGGCGATGAGCCGCGTGCGGTCCGTGATCAGGTCGGCGATCGCGCTGACCTGTCCCTCGATGTCGTCAACCATGGGGGCCTTGAACGTGTCGACCCCGCGGGTCTGCTTGAGGTGAAGCGATGGGCCCAATATGGCCGCCGCCTCTTCCTCAGTGGCGATGATCTGATCGCCCTCGCGCCACTCCATGCCGTTAATCACGGTGTTAAAGCCATCGCTCACTGCCAACTTGAGCGCTACTTCGTCCGTATCTACGTGCAGGAACTCGGCGATGCGGTCCACGCTCGCAGCCCGTCGCGGCACCTCCACGTCGGGGTGTAGAAGGTGCATCGGCCCGTTCTCGTAGAGCTCCCGCATGAGACGGGCATGTTCCTCGGCGATAGGGGTGGGCGTCAGGCTGACAAAGCCGTTCTGGAACCAAACGAATTTGGACAAGGCCGGAACCTGGGATCTGATCGTTTCTACGTCCACCGATTGCTCCTCTCGGATCAGGCCGTCATTCACGATGCCGGAAGACTCTCGACTCCGGCTCGCGCGCGTTTCCGTTTTGCTCTCCGTTGACTCGATACCATAGCAGCGGGTCCACCTACGCGCCGGAGATGGGCGATGTGCTCCAGCATTGCATCTCCCTCCCACAGTGGACCAACTGCGCGTTGTCTCACGTGGTGGGTGTTGAACGACTATCGAAATCGTCGTCCTCGTGGATCGACGATACGACGCCCGGGTCAGACCGAACGCTTTTTCTGAAATGACAAGTCAGCGTCGACGCGCGGTCAGCGTGATGTGCGAAGGCCACCGGCTGGTGCAGTAGATCGTGTTCTCGGCCGGTATGCCCTCGGCTTCGGCTGCGAAAGGTCCGCCGGTGTTTAGAT
Organism: Dehalococcoidia bacterium; assembly: GCA_047516345.1. GTDB lineage: Bacteria > Chloroflexota > Dehalococcoidia > Lucifugimonadales > Lucifugimonadaceae. The sequence goes on from JAKZUY010000351.1 coordinate 3,797, forward strand.
TCCTGTCCCACCTCGGAAACCAACTGCTGGTGACCAGTACCCTGATGCGATGGCCTTGCCGGAACAGATTGCTCGTCGACCAGAGATCGACCAGAACTTCGTACACCTCGCCAGGATCCATTAAGCGCTGAACGGTCGGCGAATCGCGATAGCGGGCCCTGAGAATGCCCTCGGCTACCGGCCGGGCGGCGCCATCCGGTGAGACGTCGCAGAGACGAACGACCCAGTCCGTATCGGACGCAGAGGACGACACGAAAAGCGTAGCTTTCACCGGGCCGGACACCTCAACGTCACGCTCCAGTGGCGGCCCGGTATATGTGAGGCAGCGCGGCTCGACCGGCCGCTGATCGAACGGGCCGCTGAAGTCTTCGTACTCCGAGCCGTGCCACGGGTATCCGATCATCGATCCGCCGAGGGCTTTGACCGGGTCAGCAGGGTCGTAGACGTAGCGATCCGCCCAGCCGGCGCCGGTCGACGGCCTATCCGTAAGCCGCCCATCGTTTAGGGAATCTGC
>JAKZUY010000352.1:0-4246 GCA_047516345.1 Dehalococcoidia bacterium
GTTCACTCCCAGCGTCACCACCGGAGTTACCTACATCGGGCTGGGTACTGACCTGCACACGCCTGGAGTCTTCCAAGTGCGCGATCCCATACCGGGTCCCAGGGCGGGCCTTACGTTCGAGGGACTGGATGCCCCGCCCGCAGCAGACGCGCGACGGATCAAAGGCATCGCTCGCGGCAAGTTCACCGCCCGATTCAGGTTCAACGAGCAGGTGTCGGGGTTCACATTGAGCGACGTCACTTACTCCACAAACGCGAACACGACCAGAACCGGCTCCCCGATGGCCCTCTTCCTGTTGAATTTCACCACTGTGCGGGAGGGCTATGAGTACACCGTGGACGTTGTGCCGAGCGTAAACGGAGAAGCGTTTATAGATATAGTTGTCGGCTCAGTAACGTCTGTGAGAATGACATTCCAAACGAGAGGATCGACGGAGCTGCGGTGTGGGTCGACCTATCCGCCAACCCTGATTACGTCCGAACGGTCAGCGAGAATGCTGCGGGAGGTGTGGCGCTCGGCAGTCCCGTCCGCTTCATCGACCATCCCGCCGAGATCGACCATTACTCCCTCGGAGGGCTGTTCGACAGCGATTCGTTCGTCATAGACGTTGCCACGGGGCAACTACGAACAAAGGCGGGCGTGACCTACGACTACGAGACCAAATCCACATACTACGTCAACGTGTACGGAAGTGACGCCGACAACGGCGCCAACTCTCGTATAGTGGAAGTCACGATCAAGGTGGTCACCACGAACGAAGCGCCGCTGGCTCCCGGAGCGCCGTCGGTGTCAGCTCTGTCGACCGACAGCCTACGGCTCAACTGGTCCGCGCCCGCAGGCGGGGGACGCCCTTCGGTCAGCGGATACCGCACTCGATACCGTGTGAGTCCCAACGGAAGCTGGCGCAACGGCCCGACAGTGACGAACTCCAGAAGCGCCACGCTGACGGGACTTCAGGCGGGCACCGCTTACGACGCGCAGGTGCAGGCGACGAACTCCAACGGCAGCGGCCCGTGGTCGGACAGCGGCACAGGCTCTACGTCAGAAGAGAACGCGGTTGTCGATCCTGTTATACCGCCCGGCACACCGAGCATAAGCGTAGACCCGACTTCCCTCACGGTGACAGAGGGAGACTCAGATGGCAGCACCTTCAGGGTGGCGCTAGGCAGGGTGCCGACAGGGAACGTGACCGTAACCATCGGCGGGCATGCGGGCACGGACGTGTCGGTGTCAAGCTCGCAACTGACATTCACGACGGGCAACTGGAGTTCGTACCAGACCGTTCGGGTGACAGCCTCTCATGACGGTGATACGAGCAACGACTCCGTCAACCTGACTCTCAGCGCGTCCGGCGGGGGCTACAACAGCGTCTACGCGACCGTTGGGGTAACAGTGACGGACGACGACACCGCGAACAGGCCCGCGACAGGTAGTCCTTCGATAACGGGCATCACGTCGCCGCTTGTCGTGAGCACGACACTGACGGCGGACACGTCGGGAATATCCGACACGGACGGACTGTCGAACGTGTCCTATCGCTACCAGTGGGTGCGAGTCGGGTCCAATACGGTTGCATCAATATCCGGGGCGACCGGCAGTACATACAGGCTCCAGAGCGCCGACGTGGGTTACCAGGTGCGTGTTCGCGTCTCCTTCACGGACGACGCGGGCAACGCCGAGTCACTGGAAAGCTTCCTGACCAGCACCGTGGTGGTGGCAGGCGGGGAGAACCCTGATAACGGACTGCCAACCCTTCGGCTCTACGCCGTGGAAAACAAGATAAGTGAAGGTAGTTCCACGCACATGCGCGTGGAGCGCTCAGGCAAAATCGATGTCCGCGTCGACAGCGGGATTACCTGCACGGACTCGTCCACAGATGAACTTGAGCTACAGGCCCTTGTGATGAAATCAGGAGTGACTTCCAAAGTGGTTGGAACGATGGTCGCGGTGAATGACGGCGTAGCCAACACCAATCGCACGATAACCTGCTACCTGAACCCCGTATTCTCCCGCACGAACAACATCGGCTCACCCAGCAGCGCCACAGTAAGGGTCAGATAACCGGAGGATGCACGGAAGTGTCATAGTCTGCAGGACTTGCGGCGATGTGTCCTATGGGAGGGGGGTCAACTAGCACTTGCGCGGCCTAACAAGGAACGGATTTGGAATGCAAGGAAACATGCGCTGCCGCATAGATCGATCCCTTTCCAAGACAACCCCGGAACATCGGGCTAAGAACAAGGAAGGCAACAAACGATAGGCGTGACAGCTTGATGGAATCCGGCCGGAGATCAGCCAGTAGGGTGTAGGTACCACCCTGACTATCGCAGGTCTCCATGCAAATGAGCAGCAGCAGCCGGTATGCGATCGAGAGGTCAACGCCAGGAAAAATCGAATAGGAGGAAATCTCATGAAGGCAAGGTCGATGCAGCGACCGTTATTAACGTTGCTACCCATTTTATTGTTGGTTCTGACAATGGCCTGCGGAACCGAATCTGATGAGGGCTCCGGTACTGACCCCTCTACATCCGAACAGCGTCAGGACGCCGAAGATTCTTCATCGCAAAAGGAAGAAGAGCAAACAGACAAGGACGACGCTTCTGACAAAGCCGATGAAGAGAAGCAGACGAAGGACAAACCCGAAGATCCAGAGCCCACGCCCGCGCCGACTAAGGACACGGGCATCCTCAAACGCCTGACGGGCGGCGATTCCAGCGGTGATAGTTTCGCAAGCGACGTCCTCGCTCTCCTCCCCACCTCCGAAACGCTCCGGGAGTTCACCGCCTACGACGTCAAGTCGATACTTGTGGCTGAAAGTGTTGGCGAGCCACTTCAAAGGGAAATAGAGAAGTCGATCCCATTCCCTCGAATATACTGCATCGACCTAGACCAGGTGGAGACGATAGTCGCCCCCGACAACTGGAACTTCTTCATAAAGGGCAGCTTCTCGCTGGCAGACCTCAGAGCGCTGCTCGAAGGAGACGGCTACATCAGAGAAGAGTACCGAGGGTATGAGCTGTGGGCCGTGCCCAGGGGTACCACGCTTGAGTATGGCGGATACCCGTTGGTAGCCATCTTCGAGGAGCGGAACGCGGTACTCATGGGCAATGATAATAAGGTGAGGCAGGTGCTGAAGGACCTGAACCGCGGGAATGAATCGTTCCTTGAAGGGGACTCTCAGCTCCGTCAGGTATTCGACAAGGCCCGGAACGGGCTAAAGGTCAAGATGGACACCCTCTGTTCGGGCGAAAACTGCCAGGTCTTTGCCGTAGCCATGGTGACCGCCCCCAGCGACGAGGATTATGCCGCCGACATAGAGCTTGTCGTCCTGACGGACAGTGATGATTCCGCAGAGGCCGTGAAGGATGAGATCAGGACGAGCGTCCAAAAGGAGTTCGGCGGTATCGAGATACTGGACGCAAGCCATGAGACCGACGACGAGTTCGTGTACGTGCGGGCGACGATAGACGAGGAGAGCGTGGGAGAGTGGCAGAGGTACAGGTTTCCCCTGAAGTTGGTCTACAAGCCGGGCGGCTTCTTACAGTCGTCTGCCGCCCCTGCAAGTCCATCCGGAAGAGAGCTTCCTCAGAGGGAGTGCCCGCCCGGAAACTGATTCCATCTGTAAACCGATAAGGAGGTAGTGTCTTGGAGAAGAATCTATGGGTAGTCTGCTTGTTGTGCGCGCTGGTCGGAGTGGCGCTTGCCGCCTGGGGCTTTATCAGCGTACTCACGGTGGACGAGTATGCGCGTAACGCTGTCGAGAGCATTTTCAAGGGGCTAGTGCTGATACTTGGGGGTCTCTCCCTTGGGGCGATTCCTCACGCGCTGGTGAGCGCGTACACAAAACTGGAAGCCCTGAATAGTTCCGGCGCAAATGGTGAGGGAGAAGAAGAGAGCCGGTGAGCCGAGGGCGTGACGCGGGATGGCAAGCACGTTAGCACGAAAGCAACAGACGTCATGCTGCTGGCTCGCAACCACGGCCACCGGGTCTCAACATAGGAAAACGCCGCCGGTGTTCACGACTGCGGGTCACCAGGGGTACTGGACCATTGCGCGCTGAACGTTCAGGCGAAGTTGCCGAAGGCAATGCACTCTGAGGCGCGCAATGGTGTCAAGCATGGCAGGCGCAGTTGTCGTGCGTGGTGGGCGGCACGTCCAGCACGGGATTAGTGTCGAAGAAGCCCACCGGCTTGAGGCTGAACCCGCAGTAGGCCACCGGGGAGATGGGCCAGTCCTCCGGACGCGG
>JAKZUY010000353.1:0-5186 GCA_047516345.1 Dehalococcoidia bacterium
CAATCTCGCGACAGGGCCCGCGGGACCAGTGGCTTCCGGCCTCCGCCGGAATGACGAGCGAGGCTCATCCGCAGGAATGGATGTCGGAGACGGGTCTTGGGGCATAAGAACATTATGCGGACAGGCGTTCTGTTTGTCAATAGGTAGGACGCTCAGGCAGAGTCGCTGACGCATCCCCAGTTTGCGAAGACAACTTGACTCCTAAAGCTTGGCTGTGGTTCGCTCGGGCGAATTTACCGCGTCAGCAGACTCGGACCGTTCAGTCCGTGTTGTCTGCTTGGGGCGCAGTGTGCCCCAAAAAGGTTCGGCAGGAATATCCCTATGCCAAATGGAGGTGAACATCACGAACGTCTTGGTGTTTGCCCATCATGCGGAAGTCCCAGCATTCGCATCAGACGGCAGAGACACCGCCACCTGCTGTGGAGATGTCGCAACTGCAACAGAGTGTTCAGGACTCCAGATGTAGCCGAATACATTATCCCTGCGGGAGACGATGGGAGCGGTTATATCTTCGCCGAATCGATCCCGGAGATGGAGCGACGAGGCGGGCTGCATGAGCGGCGTGGTGTCCAACACGGCCGTAGTAGTTCGGTGTCCCGCAAACTCACCGCAGTCGCAGTCGCAGTTCTTCTGCTGGGGGTTGTTGGATACTCGATCTTCATAGCTGGACTTGGGCGTGATAGCGGCGGACCTGATCAGCGTCGGCGTTCAACCGAATCTCCCGTGGCGACTGATCTCCAGTCTCCTACTCCCAGGATCACACCTCCAGCGGCGAATACACCCACGCCGAGCCCACCACCGACCGTTGTAGTCGCCAAGGGCAGCATGGCTACTGTGATTCAAACGGCTACGCCCACGGCTACATCGACCGTGCACCCATCTCCTACACCTGAGCTCGTTCCGACAGCGACGAATACACCCACTCCAAGCCCACCACCAACCACAAAGACACCCCAGAGCAGCAACGTTGCGGCTACTACGCCGACAATGACGGCTACGCCTTTCCCGACCGCCACAGCTACGCCTTCGCCTACGCCTACGCAGATACCGGGGCGTGCCGACCTCTACGATGATATTGCCGCGCCCGACCACTTGGCCTACGCGTGGTGGGATTGGAACCGCGGTAGGAGGTTTGGGGAGTTGGTGTTCGACTTCACCATCCACAACGACCCCGGCAACTTCTCGGACAGCCACGGGCTCTACCTGATGGTCTGCTTTGGCCGCATCTCGAATCACAACTTCTATTTTGGCCTGCAGACGAATGTTTATGACCCCAACCAGCGGCGCGGACGCGGGAAGGGCTTGATCTTCTCGCGGTGGGGTGAACGCGACCTGTCTTTCGCCAGGGTTGCGGGCGAAGACCAGGGCTGGTCACAGTCCTCCGGGCACGAGGGCGACTTTATTGGCGTTCGCCGGAGCTACAATTGGGGCGTTGGAGACTACCAGATGCGGCTTGCCCCTGATGGCACGGACAACAACGGCATGTGGTACGGCGTTTGGATCACCGACCTGAGCGCCAACGAGACGACTTGGGCAGGATCCTTGAAGTTTCCGCTGATTGGTGGCGGGGCCACTGTGAGACCTCCTGTCTACTCGACGCTTGAGATATACGGTCGCCCCTCAATCCGTCCGATAGATATCCCCGAATGGCACGTCAGCATGAGACGGCCGATGGGAGATGGGATCAGATCCAGGCGGGCCGACCTCGGCTATTCCGGGATCGTAGGTGCCCCAGTTTCAAATTCTGATGTGCAGTATGACCATAACACTGGTTCCGTCCATTTCCGCGTTGGCGGTGCCACGGAGCGCATAGGCCCTGCAATGTCGACCGAGTTCCCGGCCACGGGGTCATAGATTGACGGCGGCCAGTCACCGGCGAGGAGCCATAAACGCACCCAAGCCCAGGTTCGAGGAATCTCTGGCGTGCAGTCCCGGCGCGGTGGCACTCCGTGTCGAGTGGATGCATGTCGTAGGCATCCCAAGTCTAGGGCGGATCGGCGGCCACATTGCATTTACGGATCGCGGAAGGAGAATGAACAATGGATAGTTGGAAGCTGGGCAGTAGCGGGCCTATGGCTGAACTTAGAGCATTCCTGTAGCGTGACCAATAGCTCCCACAAGTTGTGTCTGGATGTGGTGGAGTTCTACGAAGATGGGTTCGAGTTCAGTCGGGACTCTGTAGAAATAACCGCCGAAAGCCAGTACATCGGAGCAGGGTCCTCAGTTACCGTGGGCTCTGACAACTGGGCGCCGGGTCGCTACTGGGTGTACCTCTACGATGGTGATCGGAAGGTAGCCCATCTACAGTACGAGGTTACGCCGTGAATGGCGGTCTTGGGTTGCACTAGCGCCGGACGCGGCGAATCTCGACTGCGGCGTGGGAGAGTATGCTGCCCTTGATGGGCACCTCGGGCTTCTTTACAGTCACCGTCACGGACTCCACGTCGAAACCGTCCAGGATGGCCTCGGCTATTGACTCCGCCACGCTCTCCAGAAGCTTGCGGCTGGGGCCCTCGACAATCTCCTTGACTACGCGGTACATCTGGGCGTAGTTCACGGTGTCGGCGGGGTCGTCCGAGCGGCCCGCGGCCGTGAGGTCGCGCTCAACGTCGAGGTCGACGACGAACCGCTGGCCGACCTGCTGCTCCTCCGGCCCCACGCCGTGGAAGCCGTAGAAGATCATTCCATTGACGCGTATCCTGTCGGCCACCCTAGTCTCCTGACTCCGAAGTTCCTTGCACTATCTGGCCCGGCCCTGCGAACGGGGAGCTGGATTCCGGCCTTCGCCGGAAAGACGAGCGATGTTGTCCGCAGGAATGGGCAGTGGCAGGCCTGTCTTGGGTCATGAGACCATTATGCGGACAGGCGTTCTGGTTGTCAATGGGATAAGATGCTGAGGGCTCCTGACGATTGAAAACCCTGGAGGAACCAGGTACGTATTACTGGCAAGGCACTCCGTCGACAACAACAGGAGTGCCCATGGGCAAGACAATGGACGGTATCGGCGATTTCTCCGCCGATGCCGGCCCGGAGGATTGACATCCTGGCCATCCAGGCCCTGTATCAGGCGTTGAGGCCTTGAGGGAGCTTCAGGTGGTTCGTCGGAGCAGACACATAGTCACACCCCTGACAGTTGTGGCGACACTGTTCGTACTCACCGCGGCGTGTGAGCAAGGGTGGGCTCTCAGCGAGGCCCGGGGAGAGGGGATGGCACTTGCCCAGCCGGTCCCCCAGTGGTCGCCAGGCGGCAGTCTCATAGCTTTCTCGCAGGTAGGCGGCATCTACGTCGTCAGGCAGGATGGTTCGGAACTGCGATTACTGGCCGGAGGCCCGTCCAGTGACACCTACAACGTCGCTCAGTCTCCCAGCATCTCTCCGGACGGCTCCCGGATCGCATACACCGCGTTCAAGCACGACAGCTGGAGGCCCTTCGACAGGGAATACCGATGGGACATCGTGACGTCGGCACTCGACGGATCAAACAAGCGCAGACTCACCCGGGGCGATAACCTTATCACCATGAACGTGAGTCCTGCCTGGTCTCCCGATGGGAAGCGCATCGCCTTCATGTCGAATCGGCTGCATGGGGAACGCATCGTGAAAGAGATGACGTTATACACGATGGCGGCGGACGGCTCGGACGTACGCAGCATGGCCCCGGCCATGGTGACGAGGGGCACCACTCCCGTGTGGTTCCCAGACGGTCGGAAACTCGCGTTCCTAGGATCCGGACGGGACTCGGAATCGGGAAAATACACAGAGGAGGCATTATACGTAGTAGGAGCTGACGGGTCGGGGTTGGAGAGGCTTGCAGAGGCGGTGATTTCTCCAGCGTGGTCGCCTGACGGCGGTCGGATAGCCTTTGTTGGAGAAGATGTTGGAGACGACGGCCTCTACATGCGGGTTGTTTTCGTGATGGATCTAAATGGTTCCAGCACGACGGAGGTGATCAGAAGTAACGACTTTCCATTAGGAGAAGTATCTTGGTCGCCGGATGGCACCAAGATACTTCTCGGTAGTGGACGATCGGTAAGTATCGTGAACGTGGACGGGTCCGACCATAGGTATCTCATGACCATCCGTACTGGCGGAGTGAGAGTGAGGGAGTTGCATGCCTCATGGTCCGGAGACGGTTCCAGAATCGCCGTGCACGTCCCACTGGTTGCCACCGACTTTTGGGACTCATATGGTTCCAATCTTGCGGAAGACGTTCCCTACTTTGACGTCGCGCTGTTCACGATGAATGCCGACGGCACGGATAAACGCGTCCTGGTCACATTCAGGCCTGAGCCTGACGCTCCGGACAGTAGAGACAACAGAAAAGGTCTCGTGGAAGCGGCGCATGGAAGGCCATTCCCTGCACAGTACGAAGTGAGTCCAGTTTCCCTGGTGCCCCCATCCTCTACGGTGACGCCTCAGCCGTGGCACGACGGGGACAGGCTGATGGTCCGCATCCGCACCAGATAGGTCTTGCCCTATCGGCCCCTATCCCCGAACGCGGCGAATCTCGACGGCAGCGTGGGAGAGTATGCTGCCCTTGATGGGCACCTCAGGCTTCTTTACGGTCACCGTCACGGACTCCACGTCGAAACCGTCCAGGATGGCCTCGGCTATGGACTCCGCCACGCTTTCCAGCAGCTTGTGGCTGGGGCCTTCGACGATCTCCTTGACTACGCGGTACATCTGGGCGTAGTTCACGGTGTCGGCGGGGTCGTCCGAGCGGCCCGCGGCCCTCAGGTCCCGCTCCACGTCGAGGTCGACGACGAACCGCTGGCCGACCTGCTGCTCCTCCGGCCCCACGCCGTGGAAGCCGTAGAAGATCATTCCGTCGAGGCGTATCCTGTCGGCCACCCTAGTCTCCTGACTCCGAAGTTCCTTACACTATCTGGCCCGGCCCTGCGAACGGGGAGCTGGATTCCGGCCTTCGCCGGAATGACTATGGCGTTGTGAAGGCCACGTAGGGGTTGAAACGGTGGGATGCGTCCCCCATGGCAAGGGGTCCGGGCGGGTTTGACACCCGCCCCTACGGCTAAGGGTATGGCACGACACAGCGGCACTGTCTATTTTCATAGCAATGACGGACTGCGCCACCAGCTAGACTACGACCGGTCCCCGATGGAGGCCGCCGTCTCGAGCAGCGCCCGGGCCCGGCGGACCACAGGAACGTCGATCACCATGCCGTCCAG